>NZ_JAKGUE010000010.1 GCF_021568795.1 Dethiosulfovibrio faecalis | reverse complement strand
GCTTATCCACCCGATCGCCATGGACACCGGTCTTCGCTTCGCCATCCGTGAGGGCGGCCACACCGTAGGCGCCGGCGTCGTTACCGAGATTCTCGAGTAGAAAACAAAACGTTCGGTCCGCCCCTGCCGGCTCGACGGCGGGGGTCGACCTTTCTTTAAGGGAGTGAGAGATATGGCGGATCAGATCGGCCTTCAGTGCACCGAGTGCAAAAGGCGGAACTACATCAGCTCCGTGAACAAGAAGAACATGAGCGGTAAGCTGGAGCTGAGCAAGTACTGTAAGTTCTGCAAAAAACACACCTTGCATAAAGAGACCAAGTAGTGTAAAATACTTTCTTGGCGCAGGTCCGTAGCTCGAATTGGCAGAGCACCGGACTCCAAATCCGGGGGTTGAAGGTTCGAGTCCTTCCGGGCCTGCCATTTTTTTACTATCAATGACGATTGGAGGCCAGGGTCATGCAGAAAGTCTTCGGTTTTATTCGAGAGGCCAGAGCAGAGCTCAAAAAGGTAACTTGGCCCGGTAAGCAACAGGTTTGGTATTCCACCCTGGTCGTCATATTTGTGACCCTACTCGTAGCTGTCTACCTCGGGATCGTCGATATGGCATTGACCGGTGTTTTTTCGAGGGTTATTGGATAGCCTTCCATATGGTGATCCAGTGGAAGTCTCCAGTATCTAAGAACAGGGAGGTTTAAGGGGGCCGAAAATGTCGGGTCCCTTTTTTTATCATGGCGACCACTAATCAAAAAAAATGGTATATTGTTCAGACCTATGCGGGATACGAAAACAAAGTCAAGGCCAACCTCGAGCAGAGGATCGCCACAATGGGCATGGAGGATAAAATCTTCGATGTCCTGGTCCCCGTAGAGGAGAAAGTGGTCGTCAAGGACGGTAAGTCCAAAAAGGTGACTAAAAAACTTTTCCCTAGCTACGTTCTCGTAGAGATGGTCATGGAGGACCAGCCGTGGTATGTCGTGAGGCATACCCCTGGAGTTACCGGATTCGTAGGTTCGGGTAACCACCCGATCCCCCTCTCCGATAGAGAGGTGGGCGATATCATGAGCAAGATCGGTCTCTCCGGTTCCAAGAAGAACGATCGTCCCGCCTTCGAGATCGACCTTAAAAAAGGCGACGTCATCAAGGTCAAGTCGGGTCCCTTCGAGGGAGCGGTAGGTCCTATAATTGAGGTCCTGCCGGAAAAGGGGAAGGTCAAGTTCAGCGTCTCTGTATTTGGAAGAGACACACTTGTCGAAATCGACTACGTCGAGATCGACAAGCTTTAGCTTGTATCGGCTGATAGAGACATCAGCTTCAACCATCAACGAGAGGAGTTTTATCGTATGGCTAAGAAAGTCATAGGACAGATCAAGTTGCAGTTGCCTGCGGGCAAGGCGACCCCGGCGCCGCCCGTAGGTCCTGCCCTTGGTCAGCATGGCGTCAACATAATGGAGTTCTGCAAGCAGTTCAACGCGAAGACCAGCGATCAGCCTGGGATGATTATCCCCGCTATCATAACGGTCTACGCCGATCGCAGTTTCTCCTTTGAGCTTAAGACGCCGCCTGCAAGCGTTCTGATCAAAAAGCTTGTGGGAGTGGAGAAGGGGTCCGGCGAGCCCAACAAGAACAAAGTTGGAACCATCACCAGGGCTCAGCTTCAGGAGATCGCTGAGATAAAGAAGCAGGATCTCAACGCGAACGACGTGGATGCCGCTATGTGTATGATCGCAGGCACCGCTAGATCTATGGGGATTCAGGTAGTAGACTAACCGGTTTTCCCTGTGGCAGGGATCTAAATCCTGTCCCGTTATGACCACAAACAAGGAGGATATGTCGATGTCTAAGCAAGGAAAAAGATACGCTGAAATGGCAAAGAAGGTCGATCTCCAGAGGGCTTACAGCCTGGAGGAAGCGATCGCGCTTGTAAAGGAAAACGCTAAAGCTAAGTTCGACGAGAGCATCGAGGTCCATCTTCGTCTCGGCGTCGATCCCCGCCATGCCGATCAGCAGGTGCGTAGCACCGTGGCTCTTCCTCACGGTACCGGCAAGACCAAGCGGGTACTGGTTATCACCACCGGGGAGATGGGGGAAGAAGCCAAGGAGGCCGGCGCGGACTTCGTCGGCGGAGAGGACATGGTCCAGAAGATTCAGGGTGGCTGGCTGGATTTCGAGTCCGTCGTCGCTACGCCGGACGCGATGAAATTCATCGGCCGTCTCGGTAAGATCCTCGGACCCAGAGGGCTCATGCCCAGTGCCAAGGCCGGAACCGTGACCACAGATATCGTAAACGCCGTTAAAGAGATTAAGGCCGGTAAGGTCGAGTTCAGAGTGGACAAGTTCGGAATCGTCCATAACGCCGTAGGCAAGGCCAGTTTTTCCAAGGAAGATCTTTTCGCCAACCTCAAGGCCTTTTACAGCGCTATACTAAAGGCCAGACCGGCTGCGGTTAAGGGAACCTATGTCAAGAGTTTTTCCCTCAGCTCCACCATGGGGCTCGGTATAAAGGTCGACCCCGCCGTTGCACATAAGGAGATCTCCGACTAAAATTAGACATCTCACCTATGTGGGAGTATAATCGCTAATCGATGGAACTTAAGACAGTGGGTCCTCGTCAGAGGATAATGGTCGCGTACCACCCGCCGAGGTTCGGACGTTTTTCATGTCTTTTCAGATCATGGAATCCAGGCTTCCGATCCTTGACGGATCGGAAGCCTATGTTTTTTTGAGGAGGTGAAAATATGCCCGCATCTATAAAGTTTGAAATGGTATCAGAACTTAAGGATAAGCTCAAAGGTGCCGAAGCCGTATTCGTCTGCGAATATCGTGGCCTTACCGTCGCTCAGGCGACTGAGGTCAGACGTCTCGTCAGAGAAGCTGGCGGAGAGGTTAAGGTCGCCAAGAATACCTTGGTGAGGATAGCCCTCGGAGAGGTCGGTATGGCAGTTCCGGAGGATATCACCGTCGGTCCCAACGCCTATGTAATCGCCCATGAAAACAGCCCGGCAATTGCCAAGGCCATCAAGGAGTTTGCCTCCAAGAAAGAAAACAAGGCCATGGTCATCAAGGGAGGTCTCATGGGGAGCAACGTTCTGAGTCTGGATCAGGTTATGGCTCTGGCCGACCTTCCTTCCAGGGATCAGATGCTCGCCCAACTTGTCGGAACTCTGGCAGGTCCTATCAGAGGACTGGTCACGGTGCTTTCCGGCCCGTCTCGTGGATTGGTTACCTGTCTCTCCCAACTTGCGGAGAAGAAGGGATCCGACGCAGCTTAAGTTCAGTCGCTTAGCGGCTTAGTTAAAATAAGGGGAAGTTCCCCGTTAGAATTTTGAGGAGGAAAAACAAATGACCCGTGAGGATATCATAAAGGCTATTGAAGAAATGTCCGTTCTTGAGCTCTCCGAGCTCGTAAAGGAACTTGAGGAGAAGTTCGGCGTCTCCGCCGCCGCTCCCGCCATGATGATGGCTGCTCCCGCCGCCGGTGCCGCCGGTGCCGGTGCCGAAGAGGAAAAAACCGAGTTCAACGTCGTCCTTAAGGACGCCGGTTCCCAGAAGATCAAGGTCATCAAGGTCGTTCGCGAGATCACCGGACTTGGCCTTAAAGAGGCCAAGGAGCTTGTCGACAACCCCGGAAAGGCCGTCAAAGAGGGCGTTGCCAAGGACGAGGCCGAGAGCGTCAAGAAGCAGCTTGAGGAAGTCGGAGCTACCGTCGAGCTGGCCTAAACAAGACCATATCGATAATTTTAAAGGATGTCGTCTTTTGACGATGTCCTTTTTTTATAGTTACTATATCCTGGTAGTGATTGACCGTACTTTGTTTTCATGATATACCTCTTGATAGAGAGATTCGTTATCTTTTGAACGAAATCGAAGGAGGCTTTTTTTATGCAGGAAATAAGAGCAGCGGTTGACGCTTTCTGGGCCGACCTGAAGAAGGGATGTAACAATATCATAAGTTGCGATCAGCTTCAGGAACAGATAGAGAAGAAGTGTCCTCTCTATATCTTGGATATCAGAAAGCCCGAGGATTACGCCGAGGATCATATAGACGGAGCGATTAACATCCCCTGGGGGGAGGTCGGAGACTTTCTGGATGATCTGCCTAAGGACGAGAAGATAATCGTGGTATGTTACACTGGACAGACTGCCGGTCAGACGGTCGCTCTCTTGAAGATCCTGGGATTCGACTGTTGTTCTCTAAAGGGCGGCATGAGCTGCGATAAGACTCATCTGCCCCTTGCCGCTTCCTGCTCTTCCTGAATGTAGCCTAAAATCCTCTGGTAGAGGGTTTTAAAGAAAAGCCCCGATGTTTTTTCCGGGGCTTTTCTTTGTGTTTCCCTTCGAGAAACGAGACTATAATGGTATCGTTTCTTTAAGAGAGGAGATGAGCCGATGGTAGTGGATGCTCACGTTCACGTTTATCCCGAAGTCCTTTTAAGTGATCAGGATAGGATATCCGAGAAGGAACCTCACTTCGATCTTCTGACTCATAACAAAGTGCATAAGTGGGGATCCGTGGACGATCTGATCGTCAGGATGGACGAGACCGGTGTGGATCAAAGCTGGATATTCGGCTTCGCCTTCAGGGATATGGGATTATGCCGGTTGTGCAACGATTACATCGTCGAAGCCGTCAAACGATGGCCTGATCGCCTGAAGGGGTTTGCTGTAATACCTCCTCTGAATCCGGAGGTGGAGAGCGAGATAGAGAGATGTCACGATGCCGGACTGGTCGGAGTAGGTGAGCTTTTTCCACAGGGACAGATGTTGGATCTGGACGATATAAGACAGACCTGGAGATTCGTGGGAGCCTGCCACGAGAGGAATATGGTTATATCGATACATACCGCAGAGCCCGTCGGTCACGATTACGACGGCAAGGGAAACGTCGGACCTAAAGAAGCCGCGCAGTTTTGTCTCAACCATCCGGAGGCCAAGGTAATATTCGCCCATTGGGGCGGAGGGCTGTGGCTCTATGAGTCCATGCCGGAGACGAAGGAGGCTCTGAAAAACGCCAGATACGATACCGCCGCCTGGCCTTGGCTGTACGATGAAAAAGTCCTTCCAGCCGCTTTCGCTGCTGGGGTGGGACACAAAATAATCTATGGTTCAGACTGGCCCATATTGTCCTATCCCAGATATGATGCACTGCTCTCAAAGACCGGATTATCCGAGGAAAAGCTGGAGATGGTGCGGTCGGGAAACGCGCTGTCCTTTTTAGATCGAGTCTGTTGACAATATCGGCTTCCCAATATATACTACCTCTTGCGTTGGTTCGCTGAGGCCGTTGGGCGGTTAGCTCAGCGGAAGAGCATCTGCCTTACACGCAGAGGGTCACAGGTTCGAACCCTGTACCGCCCACCATTTTTTTCCACGACCATGCGGGGTCGTAGCTCAGTTGGTTAGAGTGCCGGCCTGTCACGCCGGAGGTCGCGAGTTCAAGTCTCGTCGGCCCCGCCATTTTAGTGGCGAGATAGCTCAGTTGGTAGAGCAGCGGACTGAAAATCCGCGTGTCCCCAGTTCAATTCTGGGTCTCGCCACCATCTGTATTTGTGCGGAAGTAGCTCAGGGGTAGAGCACAACCTTGCCAAGGTTGGGGTCGCGGGTTCAAATCCCGTCTTCCGCTCCATGAAGGCGGCATAGCCAAGTGGTAAGGCAGAGGACTGCAAATCCTTTATCCCCGGTTCGAATCCGGGTGCCGCCTCCACTTTATTCCTCGGTAGCTCAGCTGGCAGAGCGGGTGGCTGTTAACCACTAGGTCGCAGGTTCGAGTCCTGCCCGGGGAGCCAGAAATCATAGAATGACCCTTGATTCGTCAGGGGTCATTTTTTTTGTTCATCGTAGGCGTATAATAGATCTCGGTTTTTGGACATTCTGATTTATCTGGAGGTTTCCCGAGATGGAAAAAGCTAAAGCTCCCGAGATGGTCTTAGGAGTTTTGGGGGGCATGGGACCGGCCGCTTCCGCCGAGTTCATGAGGTTGTTGGCTGATCTTGCTCCCGCTGAATGCGATCAGAAGCACCCTAAGGTATTCTTATACTCCAATCCTCAGATTCCCGACCGTAGTTCCGCCATCATCGGTAAAGGGAGAAGCCCCGAGGCAGATCTTAGAGACGGGTTAGAGACCCTGATCGGTTGGGGAGCCGACCTGTTGGCCGTACCGTGCAACACCGCTCATTTCTTCATAGACGGATTTCGAGAGGATCTATCGGTTCCCCTTATTCATATAGTGGAGGCGACCTTGGAGCTTGCCGCAGTAAACAGTCCATCCGGGGCTTGGCTTCTCTCGACCGGAGGAACTCTCAAAAGCGGTCTATATCAAAAAGAGGCGCATAAAATAGGCTACAGGTTGATGCTGCCTCCTGAAGGGGTGTTGGCCGACATAATGAAGGCTATTCATTTGGTTAAAGCCGGAGATCTGTCTCTTTCCGGCGAGATAATTTCATCGTTAGTGGAAGAGCTTCGTTCCGTAAACGATCTCCCGATGATAGCGGCCTGCACGGAACTTCCTTTGGCCTATGGTGCTTCTGGACTCTCAGAAGATGGAATGATATCCAGTCTGATAGCTCTGGCTAAAAAATGTATAGATAGCCTTTATCTCTAAGTTTTAGGGCTTGAGACTCAAAAAAATGAGGCCTTCAAGCCCTTATTTCATGCCCTTCCTCCTTAAAGGGAGGCATAATTATGATAGTATAGAGTAGACCCTTTTCGAACTATTATAACGATGCTGTAAGGGGCGTCTCGTTATAACAAGGAGAAGCTTTAAAATACTGGAGGGACTGTCATGGAAGAGAATCTCGTTTTGGAAAGAACGGAAGTCTTCTCGCTGTCCAGGTGTGGAGCAATTCTTTCCATGGAGGTCTACAGGCCCCCCGTGGCGGTGCTGGATCTCTTGGGAACCCTCAATAAATACGTAGATCCCAAGGATGTGGATCTAGATCGTATCCGAGAGATTGCTATGTCCGGAGGCTCGGGAGAGATCGGTCGCATTAAGAATTTGGACGATATGTCTGGGCCTACTATAAGGATAATGGACGGAGGAGCCCGTTGCCTGATATCCTTGCCGCCCGGCTTCGACGATCTGGAAACCTTGGAGTCCCTGTTGGCCTCCAAAGGAGTCGTCCACGGGGTCGATCTTGAGGAGATGAAGAGACTGGTTTCCCTGAGCTCCGAGGGAAACTCCGTCTCGGATGCTTTGATCGCTCTTGGGACCCCTCCGACTCATGGAAAAGACGGCTGGGTAGAGTACATGAAGGAAAGGCCTTCCGGAGCGCCTCGAACGGATGATTCCGGTCAGGTGGACTTCTACTCTCTTGATCTGGTCGTTCAGGCTCATAAAGGAGAGGTGTTGGCGATTCGTCACGATCCGATCCCCTCGGAGGACGGAATGACCGTCACAGGTGAGCCCATCTTGGGCAAAAAGGTCAAAGGTGTTCGAATTTCTTTCGGGAAAGGCATCGAGATGGACGGCAACTCCCTGGTAGCGTCGGTGGACGGTCAGGTGATATGGAAGGGCGACAAGATGTCGATAGAGCCCTTACTCGTCATATCCGGCAACCTGGGGCCGGAGACGGGGAACGTCGATTACGACGGTCCCGTATTGGTCAAGGGAGACGTTCAGGACGGTTACAATCTCAGAGCAGGGGGAGACGTGGAGATACAGGGTTGTGTGGAAAGAGCTTCGGTAAAAAGCGGCGGCTCGGTCTCCGTCCTTTACGGCATAGCCGGTAAGGGCTATGGAGCGGTGAAGGCAGAGGGAAATGTGTGGGCTAAGTTCGTTCAGGAGGCAGAGGTCCACTGTTCTCAGCTGAAGGTAAACGAATATATTCTCCGCTCCAAGATCTTTGCCAAGAGCGGAGTTTTCGTGGAGGGTCGAAACGGAGTTGTAATGGCCTCCAGGATAGAGGCCTCGGCCTACGTGAACGTCAGGTCCGTGAAGGTCTTTAAAAAAGACGATACCGCCATATCCATAAGCGGTATGTCCAGAGTTACCCTGTTCGATCAATATAGAAAGCTCCAGGACGAGAGTGCGGAGGCCAACGACGAGATGATAGCCCTTTCAAGCATGATAAGGACCTTGTCTCAAAAGGGACTTTATAGAAAAGCCAAGGCTCACCTCTCTGAATTTATGGACTTGGAGGAAACGCAGGCTCTTCGAGCCAACAAGCTTCACGCTTTCAAAGAGACCCTCATGAACTTAAAGGGCGATGCTACCTTCAGCCTTATAGGAAATGCTAATGGGGATATCCCGGTGAGACTGAAGAACGTCCCCTGCAGAGTGGAGGACGGTGCTAGGTGGATGACCATGTATTACGACCCCGACTCTCAGGAGGTACGGGTTGTCTCTAGGAGTTGAACCGATGACCCTCTGTTCCCTTTACGAGCAGGCAGCTTTTCTCCTCGGGGGGGGAGTGCTGGAGCTTTTGGTGAAATTTCTTGGAGAGAGAGTCGGACGTTTGGCGATTCTTCAGCCCGACGGCGACGATCTCTCTCTGGTGGACGGGGTTGGCATAGCCTCCAGCGGAGCTATCCTGTATGGCGGTATGGATCATGTCCGAAGGCTTTTAGCCAAAAAATCCGATCAAGGGGTAACGATCCTGGAGATCGATGGGATCATGGACTTGGCCTTGGAGGAGGATTGGAGCCGTATGGTGCTTCTCGGAGGTTCTCCTTGGGTCGTTGCCGTTATGTTGCCGGAAGTTCCGGATGAAGAGACTCTCCGTCTCCTCAAGGGAGCTGACGGTTTAGTGCGGATATGGGATAGACATCGTTCTATCGACGGCATAGAGAAGAACATGGCCTCCCTGTCCTATCTTCTTTACGCTGTCAAGAGTGCCCTCCCATCCATTTTCGAGCCTTTTCCTCCGGAGTTTCTAGCCACTTTTCTGGTGGACGTGATGAAGGAGAGTATCTGTCCCGAGAGGATTTCCCTGTTGCAGGACGATGGAAAATCCCTTTGCCATCTGGCTGGAGACGAGAGTCCGTTACTGGACAGAGGAGGCATCTTCTCTAAAGAATATCTATCTCCAGTACCTGTTCCGATTGAAGAGTCCCATCGCTTTGCCGTTGGGTCGGATAACTTCGATCGCCTTGGTGAGCTGTATTCCGTGGTGCTTCCTATTATCTCCGGTTCGGATCGCTTTTTCTATCTCGTAAAATGGGGCAGCCTCCGTTCCGGCGAGGTCTCCGATGTTCTTGAACTAATCGGAGGAGTTACCGTTAAGGCCATGGCCATGAACCGCCTTAGAGAGGAAGGCACTTCTCGTGTGAAGGAGCTATCCAGGAGGGAGTTCGCACTGAGAGGGCTCCACCGGGCCATAATCTCCCTTATGGAAAACGACACGGAGGATGAACTTCTCTCCAGAGTTCTGGATATATTCGGAGAGATGACCCAGAGTTCTCGCTGTTTTGTGGTCGTGTACGATAAATCCGTTCCTGGGTACGTAAAATGGGGTGACAGGGCGGATGGTGTGGTTAAGGTCGCTAGACACCTTCTGGTTTCTCGTGAAGAGCCTCTGGAACTGGAGCCCCTTCCCGGTGTTTTGTCTGTGGACGAGGCGGTCGAGATCCTTCGGGATCACGGCCTTTCCTTCGACGACGAACTATGTAGTGATGAGAGATCGATGGACTTGGTCTTCCCCCTGAGGTACGGTAGTACTTTCGTGGGCTTTATAGCCGTTTCCTCCTCCGTCACCGGAAGCAGATACGGAGATATGGATGGGCTTGAGACGTTGGCTGCCAGCTGTGCCGTGGCGATCCGTAGATGTCGCCTATTCGGAGAGGTTTCCATGCAGAGGGACTTGTTGGACAGGCAGATTCGGGCCAGAGATTTTCTGAGAGATCTGGCCGGAGAGATACAACAGATCCGTTCTGTAGACGTACTGAAGAATTCGCTTAGTTCCACCCTTCCTCTGGCTCTGGATGTCGAAAAAGCCGATATGATATGCGGCGTCGAGGGCTTGGCCGAGATATCGGAAAAGATTTGTCCGGACGAATCGGTTATCTTTTCCGATGTGGCCGTATGGGTTCCTCTTCGGTCCGGCGGAACGTTGCACGGAGCCCTGAAGCTGACGGTGGAGGACCCGAGGTCAGTGGGGGATGACCGTCTCGAGTTGATGTCTTTGGTGGGAGCTTTTGTGGCTCCTCGGTTGGAGGCGATGAAATGTTGTCATCGTGGCAAGGTCATGGACGTTGGCAGAATGGTGGAACTTGCCGTCAGGAGCTCTGTCGAGGAGCTGATTCTGGATGGTTTCGAGCCTTCGGTGATATCTGCAACGGTCTCTCTGTCGGAAGAGCAGGAAAGATGTTGCTTTAGGGTCCTGAAGGAAGGCACTAGAGCCATAGTGGTTCTTCCCTTTCCCTGGGAGGGGGAGATCAGACAGCTTTTCCCCCCTTCCGACGGGTGGGCTCCTTTCGTGCCGTGAGTACGTAGATTATCACGGCACGAAAGATGTGATATATCTCTTGACGTCGAATTTTCTGGCGCAGCCGGTTAGAGCCATGGATCTGACGGAACCGAACACCGGTCTTTTCGGCCACGGCCTGTCGTGTAGTCCGCCTATACACCAGGCCACTCCGGTGTAGCCGTTTGGATCTCGGCCATCCAGGGCGTACCTGTCGTTCAGGTACAGTGCCCTTGAGAAGGCCTCCTCTGGGGATGGAGACCACAACAGCAACATCTTTCCCCAGTACATCCTCAAGTATCCGTGTATCCTTCCCTTTCTCAGCAGCGATAACTGAGCCGCGTTCCACAGCTCGTCGTGGGTACCGGCCTCTTCCAGTTCGGGAAGTCCGTACAGCCAGGGTCTTTCGTCCGATCTATGGTGGTCCAGCGCCTTCTTGCCCCATTCAGGCAGGGCTTCGTATCTGTCGTACAGTGGTTCGTAGAGACAGAAATTCTCCGCCAGCTCCCTCCTGACCATGGCCTCCTCGACGAATGCGTCGCTTCCGGGAAGGTTGGCCAGGAACGCCTCCCTGACGACGGTCTGAGCCGAGATCTGTCCGAAGTGGATGTAGGGAGACAGTCCCGAGGTCCCGTCGAGGTTGGGATCGTTTCTGTCCCTGTCGTAGCTGGAAAGCCCTCGGTCTATAAAGGATTTGAGTCGCAGCTCTCCTGCCGCTGATCCCGGAACCGCTTCCTTCACTGGAAGGACCGATCCGTCCAGCCGAAGCTCTTCTGTAGGGGGGACCCTGTCGGTCTCTCGATCTCCATAGGGATGTCTTTTCATCTCCGGAAAGGCAGTGAGAAACTCCTGGAATTTTCTGTGTAGCTTAGGTCTTATCGTCCTGGCGGCGTACTCTCTTTTGTTCGATGTCTCCCAGGCCGGTACGACGTTATGGCCGTCCACCTGGTCGATGGGACAGGATAAGCTCTCGTAGACCGATTCTATCCAGCCTTTTTGGTGCCGAAGAGGTGAAAAGTCGGTCACCAGGACGGCGGTATCCCTCTTTTTTGCATATAGCGGCAGGGTTTTCCCAGGCTCCCCTAGGGGGATTCTGAAGGAGACGTTCAGTATGGACAGTTCTGCGGCGGTTTCCGTCAGTCCTCGTAACATGAAGTCGTAGTGTCTTATAGGAGCTTCCATGAAATCTCGGGACAGACAAAACACGACCTCCAGTGGGCGATTCGCGGCCAGAGCCACGTCCTGGGCGTATAGAAGAGCCCAGTTGTCTCGAACCCTCTGGTCCCTGCTCATCCAATAGATCACCGGTCCCTCTCCTGGGCTACCTTCCCGAAGTCGTCTTATCCTTCTAGGGTCCACTCTCGTTCTGTATCCTGTCATAGACTGTCGCCTCCCTCCTATATCCCAGTGTAACACGGCGAAATTCTCTCTTCCTTTTGATGCCGTCTACCATCTTTTTCCTATCGTGATATCATGATAAAAGAATCGGAAAGGAGGTCTTTGCGGTGGGATATAGAGAACTGACGCCGGAGGAACAAAGGGTAATAGTACATCGCGGTACGGAGCCGCCCTTCAGCGGTAGATACTGCGAGTTTTTCGACAGAGGTGTTTATCTGTGTAGTCGTTGCGGTAGGCCTCTGTACCTTTCGGAACATAAATTTCCCTGTTCTTGCGGATGGGCTTCTTTCGACGACGAGATATCCGGGGCTGTGATCCGTCGTCCCGATCCGGACGGACATCGAACCGAGATAACCTGTGCCGGCTGCTCCGGACATCTAGGCCATGTCTTTCAGGGCGAGAGATTGACGGTAAAGAACGTCAGACATTGCGTAAACTCCCTTTCCTTGACCTTTATTCCCAAGGAGGACCTTAAAAGGGGGTTGTTCGCCGGAGGCTGTTTCTGGGGAGTTCAGCACCTCATGAAGGATTTGCCCGGGGTGGTCCACAGTACCTGCGGATACTGTGGAGGAACGGTCGACTATCCGAGTTACGAACAGGTCTGTTCGGGAGAGACCGGCCATCTCGAGACGGTGGAGGTGCTTTTCGATCCTAAGAAGATATCCTATCGTGACCTGACTCGTTATTTTCTGGAGATACACGATCCGACCCAAAAAGGCGGTCAGGGACCCGATCTGGGAGACCAGTACAGATCGGCGATTTTCGCCGTCGACGAGGAGCAGAGGAAGGCCGCCGAGGAACTCCTGGACGAGCTGAGGGATAAGGGACTGGAACCGGTCACGGAGGTCCGGCCGGAGGCGAGGTTCTGGCCTGCGGAGCCCCTTCATCAGCATTATTATCTCAGGACGGGAAACGTGCCTTACTGTCACAGCAGGGTGGCTAGGTTTTAGTTTTTAAACTTGGGAATCTGGAGGGATGGCGGAGATGAAGGACTTATTCGTGGATCACCGCGGAGTGAGGCCTCGTCTGGACAACGGAGACATGGTCCAGAAGGTCCTTGCGAGGGGTGGAAAGCTGATGTTGGCAGAGACGGCTTTCCCCAAAAAAGGAGCAGTTTTGCCCGATCACAGTCACGATCACGAGCAGGTGACCTACATGGTAAAGGGACGGTTGCTGTTCTCCGTCGAGGGGGTCAGTAGAGAGATCGGGCCTGGCGACAGCGTCTACATCCCGGCGAACGCCGTTCACGGAGCCCGGGTTTTGGAGGACGGAACGGTGGCGGTGGACGCCTTTACTCCTCAGAGAGAGGACTTCCTCGAGTGACGATGGAACCCTGGCTTGAGGATTTCAGATTGAGGATATACGAGGTGGGGCCCGACGGTCTCGCCACTGCCACGACCATTATGAACGTATTCCAGGAGGCGGCCTCACACCACGCCGAATCTCTGGATATGGGATATCCTCAGCTGTTCCCCAGGTCGATGGGGTGGGCTCTTACGAAGTTTCGTCTTACCATGGACCGTTATCCCCGTTATGGAGAGACCGTTACCATAAGAACCTGGCCTAGGGCGGGCAAGAGAATATTCGCCTATAGAGACGTGGAGTTTTCCGTAGACGGAGAGAGGGTGGGCATAGGTTCCAGCGTGTGGTGTTTGTTGGATCTCCAGGCCAGGAAGGCTCTATCTCTAGTCAAGGCCCTCGACGGCTTCCCCTGTAGGGAAGAGAGGCTTTTCCCCGACGAGATTCCGTCGGTACCCTCCTGCGATGGAGCCTGGGAGTGGCGCTGGAGCACCACTCCCAGATTTTCCGAACTGGATCTGAACGGTCATGTCAATAACTCGGTATATCTCGGATGGGCCGTAGAGCCCCTTCCGAGGGATTACTCTTTCTCACGGATGCCAAGGGAGATCCTTTTCGCCTTTAAAAAGGAGGTCTCCTCCGACATGGAGGTGTTCTCCAGGGCCTCCCGGATGGGAGATGATCTGACGGTCCACAGCCTGGAGGACCGAGATGGAGGAGAGCTGGCCAAGGTCTCCATAGAATGGCTTTAGTCCCTTGTCCCTCTTTTTTTTCTGATGACGTCGTTGATGGAGTCCACGGTGTATATGGTCAGAGCCACCCATATGGATGTAAAAGTCACCATCTGGGCGGAGCTGAAGCTTTCCCCGTAGACCCAGTAGCCCAACATGAACTGCAGTGTCGGTGATATATACTGCAACAGTCCCACCGTCACCAGGCTTATGTCCCGGGCCCCCTGGACGAACCATAGCAGCGGGATAGAGGTTATAAGTCCGGTGCCGACCAGAAAAAGGCTGATCTTTACTCCCTCTGTCGCAAAGGCTCCACCTCCGTCGATTGTCGTCCAGGTCAGAAAGGCCACGGCGGGAAAGGCCAGAACGGCGGTCTCCAGGAACAGGCCTGGCAGAGGGTCGACGTCGGCCAATTTCCTGATCAAAGCGTACAGAGAGAAGGAACAGGCCAGCCCCAGGGCTATCCACGGAACTTTGCCGTACAGCACTATCTGGTACAGCACTCCCGCTCCGGCCAGGGCGATGGCGGCCCACTGCACCGGTCTCAGCCTGTCCTTGAACACCACATATCCGGTTAGGACGTTTATCAGAGGGTTTATGTAGTATCCCAAGCTACACTGGAGGACGTGCCCGCTGTTGACCGCCCATATGTAAAGCAGCCAGTTGCAGCCTATGACCGCTCCGCTCAGGGACATCAGAGAGATAACCTTGCGGTCTCTCAAGGCAAGGGAGACCTTGCCCCAGCTGCCTCTGATAGAGAGGAACATAGCCGCTGCGACCAGGGACCATATGATCCTGTGGGAAAGTATCTCGTAGGCTGGGACTCCCGACATCTGCTTCCAGTAGACCGGCAGCAGCCCCCATATGGACATGGCGGCCGCTGCGGCTACGAAGCCTCTTTTAGCTTTGTTCATCTGAAACTTCTCCTTCCGGGGTAATCTTGACTATTTTCGTAGGTTATGTTATGATCACAGGCGTGAAGTAAATACTACAACCATTTATGGAGGTGCCGTCGAGATGGAGAGAAACAACGTAGTCACCATGAAGGGGAACCCAGTAACCCTGGTGGGCCCGGAGCTCAAAATCGGAGACAAGGCCCCGGATTTCACCGTTCTCGATAAAGGTCTGTCGTCTAAGAGTCTTTCCGATTATACCGGAAAGATCAAGGTTCTATCGGTAACTCCGTCGCTAGATACCCCGGTTTGCGATATGCAGGCCAAGTGGTTCAACGACGAGGCTATCTCCCTTCCTGGAGACGTGGTGGTCCTGAACGTGAGCATGGATCTGCCCTTCGCCATCGGCCGGTTCTGTGCTGCCAACGGCGTGGACAGGGTAGAGGTCCTTTCGGACCACAGAGACGCTTCCTTCGGGGAATCCTGGGGGCTTCTCATAAAGGAGCTTCGTCTTCTGGCCAGAGCGGTAGCGATCGTGGACGATAACGATGTGTTGCGCTATCTTCAGATAGTTTCCGAGGCCACCGATGCCCCCGATTACGGTCCTCTTATGGAGGCCCTTAAATCGGTCGTTCAAGGATAAACCCAATTAAAAAGCCTCCCTCGGGAGGCTTTTTTCATGACTTTACATCTCCTCCATGAGGGGTTATAATTCTTTACCGAGATGAAGTGATATCGTATTCTATCGAGGAGGTGTCCCTATGACTGTTATAAGGATGAGCGCGCCGGGGCTATCGGTGGAGGAGAGATCCAGGCTTACCGAGAGGCTTACAGACGTTGCCTGCGACGAGACAGGCCGCTCCAAGGAAGACCTGACGGTGTACGTCTATGACTACCGTACCGAACAGCCCAGACACTGATGAGGTTCCAGGTCATCATCGTTATTTAGGCTTTGTCCTGTGAAGACGATCGTTCCGGATTGGACGGTCGTCTTTTTTTAGCCTTTCTTTTCTGCTAAAGTTTTATAGAGGAGGTGACGCCATGGACCACAGGGAGGTCTATCGTGTCTACGATCCTTCGCCCTATTACAGAGAAAGAGGATGGATCATAGGAGGAGGAAGCGTAGGCGGGAAGGGAAAGGGACTGGCCTTTGCCCATGAATCGTTGTCGGAGGACGGCCTGGGATGCGAGATCAGGCTGCCCGAGATTACCCTGGCCGTCGGGACCCATGTTTTCGAGGAATTCGAGGAGATCAACGGGGTTTTTCCTCTGGTTGACGAGATTTCCTACGACGATCTGGAGAGGAAGATACTGGAATCTCCTCTGCCTCCTTCCATCTCAAGGGAGCTGGACAGGGCTCTCGATACTTTGACCGGTCCTCTGGCTGTGCGATCGTCCTCCCTGCTGGAGGACGATATAGAACTGTCCTTCGCTGGCAAGTACGCCACTAGGTTCGTGGCCAACCTGGGAGATAGGATCAGCCGATTGGCGGAGCTGGAGAGAGCGATCAAATCGGTCTTCGCGTCCACCTACAATCCGGCGGCCCGTGAGTACCAGAGAAAGCACAAGATCCCTCTAGGGCAGGAGAAGATGGCCGTCCTGATCCAGCCCCTACAGGGAAAGAGAAGGGGAGATCTGTTTTACCCCGAGATGGCCATCACGGCTTTTTCCTGCGTTTTTCGTAGACCCTCTCCGAGGATAGATAAGAACGACGGGGTCATAAGGCTCTGCTTCGGCATGGGAACCCATACGGTGGGTCGTTCCTTCGCGAGGACCTTCTATCTGACAAATCCGCAGCTTAGGCCCGAGGGAGGCAACGCCGAACAGATCTATCTTTATGCCCAGAAGGACTTCGATTACGTCGATATGAATCAAGGGCTTTTCATGACCAGCTCTTTGATCGATGGACTTTCGCAGATAGAGAGATATCACAAGATGGCGCCGGCCTTTGTGGAGTGGTACGACGACGGCATGCTTTATTGGCTTCGTACCGATCGCTCCAACCTCAGGATGCCTATGCCCTGTTTCTCCTTTACCGATCTGCCCCGAAGATGTCACGGTTTTTTCGACAGGACCAGGAGGATGTTGGCCTTTTTCGAGGGGGCGATGGGCTTTCCTGTAGACGTCGAGGCGGTCTACGAGTCGGAGGAAGATCTGTTGACTTTGGTGCAGCTGAGACCTTTGGCCTCTTACATGGAGTTCGGTCATGTGGATATCCCCGACGACGTTCCGGAGGAGAGGATAGTGCTCAAAGGCAACAGGATGGTCACCAACCACGTCAAGAAGGGAATCCGTCGCCTGGTATACGTGGATCCCGACCTTTACGGAGAGTCCGGCGATTTCGCCGAGGTCGCCAGGGCGGTAGGGGTGGTGAACCGGGAACTGGAAGGAGAGAGATATATCCTGGTCGGACCCGGCCGGTGGGGAAGCACCAACCCTACCTTGGGAGTTCCGGTCGACTACAGCGAGATATCGAACTGCGGCTGTATGGTCGAGGTAGGCATTCCGAAAAGGGGTATGATACCGGAGCTGTCCTATGGGACCCATTTTTTTCTGGATCTGGACGTCGACGAGGTGCTTTATCTGCCGGTAATAGAGGGAGAGCACGAGAATCTTTTCAGCCGCGGTTGGTTTGAGGGAAGGCCCTTCGAATCGGGGGGCCACCCTGCCGTTCGAGTATACGAGGGAGTCTTCGACGTCTATCTGGACGGAGAGGACGAGGTTGGCGTAGTCTTCGATATGTCCTGATTTTATCAAGGGGGATAGTAGGATGACGGAGAGAGAGAGTCGCGTAGAGCGTTATTTTTCCTGGGATCCCAAGCACGATGACGAGTTTAGATCGATGATTATCGGAGATCGGTCCATCGGTGGAAAGGGTAGGTCTTTGTTGTACGGAATAAGGGCCCTCAGGAACACTGGAGAACCCGATCTCATGTCGGTGACTATGCCGAGAGCCCTTTTTCTCGGAAGCGATGTCTTCGATGATTTCATAGAATCCCTGCCCGAAAGGGACGAGCTCATATCCAACGGAACGCCGGATCGTATCGAGGGCGCGTTTTTAAAACACCCTCTGTCGGAGGTGGTCGTAGAGAAGGTGAGGGTTTTTCTGTCCGACATGACCGATCCCGTGGTCGTGAGGAGCAGCAGCATACAGGAGGACTCTCTAAAGTATTCATTCGCCGGAAAATATCTGAGCGATTTTCTGGGAAACTTTGGGATCCTGGACGACAGGACCAGGGCGGTTTGTAGGGAGATCCGAAGGGTATATTCTAGGATATACTTCCCCAAGGCACTGGCCTACAGGTCCAGACACGGAATCGGCGACGACTCCATGGGGATAATAGTGATGCGAGTTTCCGGCAGATGGAGGGGAGACCTCTATTACCCGACCATAGGCGGTGTCGGCTTCTCCAGAAATTACCGTAGATGGACGAGCCGGGTCGCAATGGAGGACGGTGTCGTCCGCTTCGTCTTCGGCCTCGGGACCATGAGTACCAAGAGGGAATACGCCAGGACCTGCTCTCTCACCAACCCGTTTCTTAGACCGGAGGGACAGGATTCCTACACCATTCTCAGGCATTCTCAGGAGAGATTCCAGGCCATATCCCGAAGGCTTTTCGAAGGAGCCTCCAGAGAGAGACCCGATACGTTGGCTACCCTGAACGTAAACGACGTGTGGGACGACGTTTTTCCTTGGTACAGGGAGGAGATGTGCCAGTATGCACAGCTGTACAGGGGAGACGAGGGAGGAGGTTATTTCACCTCTCCCAACGCGAGCCCTTCGGGGGACAGAAGCGTCAGTCGAGTATGCTTCACCTTCGAGGACTTTCCCAAGAGACACAGGAAGTTCTTCGAGAGGATGAGAAGAACTTTGTCTGTGTTGGAGGAGGCCATGGGGGTCCCGGCGGACATAGAGTTTGCCTACGAGCCTAGAGAGGAACATCTGGAGCTGATACAGGCCAGGCCTCTTTGGGCCGGAAGCGGAGTTTCCTCCGAGGCGCTGGAATCAATTGACAGGGAACGTATAATCCTCAAGGCGGACCGGATGGTCACCAACGGTTCTTTCAGACACATCCCCAGCCTGGTCTACGTGGATCATGCTGTGTATGGGGCTGCCAGAGATTTTAACGATATAGCCAGGGCGGTGGGAGCTGTTAACGACAGGCTCAAGGGAGAGAGGTTCATCTTCGTGGCCCCCGGAAGGATAGGATCGAGCAATCCCCTTTTGGGTGTTCCGGTGCAGTACAACGAGCTGTCCAACTGTTGTTGTATGGTGGAGGTCGGGATCCCCAAGATGGGCTATATGCCGGAACTCTCCTACGGCACCCATTTTTTCTCCGATCTGGAGGTGGACGGGGTTCTCTATATGCCCGTTTTCGAGGGGTATCAGAACAACCTCTTCCGTCAGGAATGGTTCGACGAAACTCCCTACGAGGTTGGACCTCATAAAGCCATCAGGATCTACAGAGGGCCTTTCTCCGTGTTCACCAGCGGCGAGAGGAATATAGGGATGGTGGTCACCGAATGATCCTGAGGATTTTGATCTTGCTGTTGCTTTCTGGCTTGTATATGGTATAATCCCTCTGTTCAGGAAGCACGGAAATATTCTATTCCTCGGTAGCTCAGCTGGCAGAGCGGGTGGCTGTTAACCACTAGGTCGCAGGTTCGAGTCCTGCCCGGGGAGCCAGATTATCCAAGTCACTCCTTGTTCTAAGTTGGAGTGGCTTTTTTTTTTGCTCCTGTCCCCTTTGCGGTTCGTCTCCTCCCCCTCGACGGACCGGTATGGAAAAGGGAAAAATCCAAGAAGAAAGGGAGGGATGTCGCGATGGACGCCAAACTCGTTTCCATTTCAGGTGTACCTTACTGGCGTATGCCCGAGGGCAAGTTCGTTGAGGCCAGAGGTAACGAAATCCCATGGGCTATACTCATCAAGACGCCCGAGGGGACCAGACCGCTCAGGCGGTAGAAGTCCCCGAGGATAACACAGGGCTCGACTTAACGGTCGGGTCCTGTTTTTTTTGTGTCGTTTAAACTAACATTGTCTATGAGGGGAGGTGCTGTCATGGAAGATAGCTCCCGTTTTTTCGGTCCCTTCGGGGGAAGGGGTCTGTCGGTCTGGCTCGTCGGTGGAGCGGTAAGGGATGCCGCCTTAGGCCTGGCCCCAGGCGATCTGGATCTGGTGGTTGATCTCCCCATGGAGGAGATCGCCGCTCTATGCGGCGGGACGGTGGTAGGACCCGAGGGGATGCAGGTCTGCATTACGTCCTGTGACGAATTCGTTATGGAGGTCTGCCCTCTTCGAGGGGGCTCTATAGAAAACGATCTTTCGGTCAGGGATTTTACAGTCAACGCCATGGCATTGACGGAGGAGGGAACCCTGGTGGATCCCTTCGACGGCATGGAGGATCTCAAGTCTCAGGTCCTCCGTTTCGTCGGAGATTCGTCCGAACGTCTGGAGGAGGACCCAATAAGGGCTTTGAGGATGTGTCGTTTAGCTTCCTCTCTGGGTATGACCCCCTCTGTGGATTCATTGAAGGCGATCAGGAATTTCGTCGCCACCAGGCCGGAGAGGTTAGAGGCCCTCTCTCGTCCAAGGGTGGGTAAGGAGATGGTCGCCGGTCTGGTTCGTCCTGTTACGTATCTCTCGACCATGATGGATGTCGGACTTGTACGGCTTTTGATCCCTTCTCTGGATCACGGTCTGGCTTTGTCGGTTTTCTCCGTGCTGGCCGAGTCCAGAGGTAAGGTCCTACCTCTGGAGATGTCTCTGGCGGTCTTGGCGGGGCTCTCCCGGGATGATCGGGACCCTTCCTCGAAGAGATGGATCTCCTGGGGTGTAGCCAGATCGATCCGCAGGGAGGCGGAGAGATTGGCCCGTTTTCGTTCCGTCGACCCCGATTCGTCTTTGAGAGACATGGGTGAGATGATTCTCGATTACGGCGACGACGTTGTCTTGAAGTTGTTCGAGCTTTCCTCTGCCTGGGCGCAGGGATGCGGTGCCGACGTAGGAAGATGGAGAGACGGGCGTTCAAGGCTCGACGAAGCCATCGATCACGTTGCCCGGTCCTTTGAGAGGAAAATCGTTCCGGATGGCTCAAGCATCGTAGATCTGGTCGGAGAGGGACCTCAGGTCAAACGATGTATGGTGGAGCTCTACAGGTCGCTGGCATCGGGGAATTGTTCTTCCGAGGAAGACGCCTGGGAGGCAGTTCTGAAAGGGTGGTCCCAGTTCAGAGAGTCAAACGTGTTTTTTTAGGATACATCTGAAAGCTCAAATCGCCGGAAAGGTCGTGCCGACGAAACCCATTCGAGCCCGTATTTCCGAATCTGCCGTCGTGTAGTACGAATTGGGGCGATAGGACGTCGCTCCAAGCCGAGGGGGCACAAGGACGTGCCCTCCGAGACGGTTCGTACGAAACAGGTTGGAGTTTTGTACAGAGAGGCTTTTTATGGCGCTCGGTCTTTGTTAGACTTATCCCGAAAGGGGAGGTGGTTTGCCGTGTCGTTCTTCAAGGCTGGAGCCCTCTGGTGTTCTCTGATGGTCCTTTGGATATCGTTGACCGGTCGTCTGGATTTTGGTTTCCTCGCGGTGGGTATAGCGGTAAGCACGGCTGTGTTTCGTCTGGTATGGCGGACCTTTTCTCCTCGTCACGAAGGTGGACGCCTCGAAAGTCCCCGTATCGGCTTCGCTCGACTTATGGCTTTTCTCTGCTTTGTTCCATGTTTTCTGTGGGATCTTCTGAAAGCTACCTGGGAAGTATCCCTCCTAGCCCTTGCCCCTAAGGTAGATCTTCATTCCGGGATAATAAGGGTGAACTCCGACGTGCCGGATAAGTCCTCCCTGGTCTTTCTTGCCAATCTGATAACCCTTACTCCCGGTACCCTCACGTTGGATGCCGATATGTCTAGGCACGACCTGTTCGTCCATGTGTTGGATCTCAGAGGGCTCGGGACGGAGGCGGTAAGGTCCGACATATCCGATCTTGAGGCCAGAATAGGGAGGTTGTTCTCATGATCTATATCGTCCTTTGGGGGTTGCTTTTCGCCGGTTTAGCAGGGTTTTCTAGGGTCGTCATGGGGCCTACCGTTCCGGACCGAATAGTCGCAGCGGACACGGTCTCCACTATATTGACCACCTTTCTGGCGGTCCTCTATCTGCTATTCGACGATATGGTCTTTCTGGACGTGGCTCTGGCTTTCGCCGTGTTGTCCTTCGTGGACGTCCTGGTTATGGCGAAATATTTCGAGCATGGGGAGCTACATCTATGAGCGTCTTCATCGGCCTTTTGTCCTCCTTCCTGATGGCTCTGGGGCTGTTTTTCGCCTTCGCCTCGGTGGTCGGGTTGATCCGCTTTCCCGACGTATACACCAGGGTTCACGCCGGCACTAAGGCTCTGTCCGGAGGGGCTATGCTGATATTGATAGGGGTGGCCGTTAGAGCTCCTTCCTGGCAGGGCACGGTCAAGTCCGTTTTGATTGCCCTCTTTTTTCTGGCGACCAACCCACTGGCGTCCCATGCCATCTCTCGGGCCTGCTATCGTCACGGAATAGCCCCTTACGGAACGGTGTTGGACGAGTACGGAGAGGCCATGGAGGATCGAACATGACCGTCTATCTGGTAGGTTTTATCTGTGCGTTTTTGATCTTCACCGCCATAGTGGCGGCCGAGGCGGAGGACATACTGAGCTCGGTCATAGCCCTTTCCGTCTTCGGAGTCTTGCTGGCCATACTGTTCGCCCTTTTCAGGGCTCCCGACGTTGCTTTGACCCAGGCGATAATAAACTCCGGTCTCGTGACGTCCCTTTTTTTGGTCGCATACAGCCAGACCGAGAAGGGGCGGGAGTTCGATAGGAAGGACGATCTGAAATGAGACTCCTTCGGTCACGACTGCCCGCCGCGGCTCTGTGTATTTGCCTGGGATGGTGGCTTTGGAGGGGACTCTTTTTTTCCTGTTGCGAATTGGACGGCCCAGCCGCTCATTACGTGGCGAACACCGCGAGTGAAACCGGGGCGTCGAACATCGTTTCCGCCATTCTCTTCGATTACAGGGGATTCGATACCTTGGGAGAGGCCACGGTGATATACACCACGGTGTGCGGAGTCGCTTTGATGTTTTCCCGAAGTCGTTTTCGCCGTTCCGGCTGGGGGCTGTCCTTTATAGTCAAGAGGGGGTTGGGACTGGTCGTCCCGTTCCTGATGCTTTACGCTTTTTCCATAGTTATCATGGGCCATCTTACACCGGGAGGCGGATTTCAGGGCGGTGCCGTCTTTGCCACGGTCACCATTCTGTTCTGCATAGTCTACGGATCCTCCTTCGAGGCCTCCAGGATAAGCCCTAAGACCAAGGAAACCCTGGAGTCGTCGGGGGCCCTCCTCTTCACCCTGGTAGGGCTGTTCGGTCTGGCCCAGGGAGCCGGCTTTCTCTCCAATATCGGAGCCGGTTTTCCCGCCGGTTCCCTTGGAAGCCTTGCGAGCGCCGGAGCTATTCCTCTTTTGAACTTGGCCATAGCCATGAAGGTAGGTGCCGGGCTTTCCACCCTTTTCTACAGCATGGTCAAGATACTGGAGGACCCGGTGGAGGGGCCTCCTCCGGAGGTGTGATGGGATGGAAATGATGTTTTTGGGATATGGATCGGCTATAGCCGTATTCTGTATCGGGGTCTACACTATCGTCACCAAGAAAAACCTTTTCAAGACGGTGGTTGGTCTCTCTCTGATGGAGGGGGGCGTTTTGCTGTTTATGGTGACCTCGGGGTTCGTCCCCGGCGGGGGCGCTCCTCTTCTGCCTCTGGGGCCCGGAGGTTCTGTCAATCCTCTTCCTCATTCCTTCACCTTGACCGCCATCGTTATAGGGGCTAGCGACGTCGCCTTGGCCCTGGCCTTTATCATAAAGATCCACAGGCACTACGGGACCGTGGACATAGACAAGATAAGGGGATTGAGAGGATGAGCCCGGTATGGGCCATTCTGGCGCCTCTTTGTGCCGGTTTTCTGCTCCCTTTGCTTTCCATCTTCAGGAAAAAGGCGGTTCCGGCCTTTACCGTCTCCATAGGGGCGGTTTCATCCCTGGTGTCTTTGTTCGTGGCCATGTCGGGCTGGAGCGGGCTGTCCATCACGTTGGGAGGATGGGGGCCAGAGCTCGGGATATCCCTGGTGGTGGATCGGATCTCCGGGGCTTTTCTGACCTTGGGCGCCATCGGTTTCCCTCTCTCTCTGGCGGTCTCTACCGAGCATTTTGGTCTCTCCCCCTGGCGTTTCTACGTGATCTTCTTCCTCTCCTGGGCGTCGGTAAATGGCATCCTGCTGACAGGGGATCTCTTCAATCTCTTCGTCTTCTTCGAGATATTCTCCGTCGCCGCCTACCTTATGGTCTCCTACCCTCCCAGATTCTGGCGAGCGGTGGAGGCCAGTCTGAAATATCTTATTCTCGGAACGGTGGGAGCTCTTTTTTTGCTTTTGGGCATAGCCTACTCGTTCATGGCTACGGGGCAACTGAATATGGCGGCCCTATCCTTGCTACTTCTTTCTGTGCCGTCGGCTACCTTGACCGTCATAGCGGGATGTATCTTTACGGGGCTGTTCGTGAAGAGTGGAACTGTGCCGACCCATTTCTGGCTTCCCGATGCCCATTCGTCCGCTCAGACCTCGGTGAGCGCGCTTCTCTCCGGGGTGCTGGTGAAGGTGTCTCTCTACGGGATGATCCGGCTGTCCTATCTGCTGTTTATGGATGCCGGCATAGGTATTATGCCTGTCATGATGGCGTTCGGAACTCTGTCGGTTATTTTGGGGCATCTGATGGCCTTCCAACAGGAGGACGTCAAACGTCTATTGGCCTATTCTACCGTCGCCCAGGTAGGTACCATATTGGTAGGCATCGGGTGTGGTTCGGCACTGGGGATGAGTGCTGCGATCCTTCACAGCTTCGTCCATATGGCCTCGAAGATGGGGCTTTTCCTGGTGGCTGGAGTTTTAGTGGAGGATAGAGGAACCAGAAAAATAACCGAGATGAGAGGGCTTTTCTTCCATAGGCCTCTGTTCGTGCTGCTCTTCTGTTTTCTCGCAGCTTCCCTGGCGGGAATTCCTCCTTTCAGCGGCTTTTTCAGCAAGTGGTACCTGCTGAGGGCGATCTCGGAGGCGGGATACATAGTTCCTTCCGTGGCTTTGGTAGGAGGCACTGTCGTCTCAGCCGCCTATTATCTCAGGATAGCCAGGGCCTTTTTCTCCTTTTCCGACGAGCCCCCCGCCCACAGAAGGCCTCATCCCGTTACCTTCAGAGCTGTATTGTTCCTGTCGATCCTCTGCCTTGCCCTGGCCGTAATCCCTCTTATCCCCTGGTTCAGGGATTTCCTCGGCGATATAGGGATTTACGGAATGAGCGGCGACCTTTATCGAAATGTGGTGTCGCCGTGATCCCCTTTCCCGACAGGCTTTCGTGTCTTATGATCGCTCTCGCGGTTTTCATGACCCTCTGCATAGACCTGTACGTCAGGCGGAGGTCTCCTATGCCGTGTCTGTTCTGTCTTTTCGCCTGCCTAGCCGCTTTGGCCTCCTCGTGGTTTTCCTTTACCGTGTGGGTAGAGCTGTCCTCTATAGTATTGGCCTTTATGGTGGGGAAAAAAGACCGTCCTACCGCTCGTTTCTATCTGTACTCTCAGCTTCTCGGAGGGGGCTTGCTTCTCATGGCTTCCGCCATGGGAAACCCTTCAGACGGTGGGTTACTGTCGATAGGCCCGGTTCCGTCTTCTCTGGTGCCTCTGTTCTATGTGGCCCTGGGAATCAAGGCGGCTTTGCCCCTGCTTCATTTCTGGCTTCCGAGAACCCACAGCAAGGCTCCTGTCGAGGCTAGCGTCCTGCTGTCAGGTTATGCCGTCAAGATGGGAATATACGGCATGGTTCGCATGTCTCTGGGGCCGTCTCCCTGGTTGCTTTTCGCCGGGGTCTTTATGGCCCTTTATGGAGCCCTTCAGGGAGTAATTCAGAGGGATGCCAAGAGGCTGTTGGCATACAGCACCATGGGACAACTGGGGTTTATGGTGTCGTCTCTGGCGGCCGGAACCGATCTGGGAAGATGCGGCTGCGTGGCTCTCGTTTTAGGTCATGCCCTGAGCAAGGGACTTCTCTTTCTATCTGTAGGGGAGATAGAGAAAAGATACGGCACCAGGGATCTGGCGGAGCTTGGGCGGGGCATGAAGGATCTTCCTTGGCTTTTCCCGTTTTTCGCGGTAGGAGCCCTTTCCCTGGCGGGGGCTCCTTTGACCGCCGGGGGATGGGGGAAATCCATGGTCAAGGCTGGGGTGGAAGGGTCCCCTTTCGTAGAGGCGTGCCTTTTCCTCGCCGGATTGGGAACGGTCCTGTCTTTGTGTAAACTGGGGTACTATGCTTTTCTCCGCCCCTTCAAGAGGAATTTTCCAACACCTCCGTCCGTTTCTCCGGAAAAAGGCGTCGTCGGTGCTCTCTCCCTGTTCTGCGTCGCCATCTTGGCAGTAGGTGTGTTCCCCCCCTTCGGATCGGCGGAGCTCTCCCTTTATCCGTTAAAGTCCCTTGTGATCGCCGTCGTGTTATTCTGCCTTGTTCCCCGGCCTTTCGTCCCGGCATATAGTCCCCTGGACGTAGACGACCTTCTTCCTCTTTTGAGAAGTCTTTCTATGACGATAGCTAATCGCATCTTAGAGGCCCATTCGGGCAACCTGACGAGGTATCTTTTCTATCTCGCGGTCGTGGCCGTCTTTTTGATGGTAGCTATGGGAATCTGAGGACGGGGAGCTGGTGTATATGTCGTTTAGTGTCGATCCCCTTTCGTCCGTAATGATAGTCCTGGCTTTGTTCATGACCGGCTGTTCCTATGCCTACGGTAACTGGAAGACCCCAGCTCAGAGGTGGGCCCCTTGGTGTTTCTGTCTCTTTGCCTGCCTCTCAGCGGTTGCCTCCGATTGGTTGGTCTTTATCTTTTTCATGGAGCTTTCGTCATTTGCCCTGGCCGCCATGATCGGGAAGAAGGACAGACCGGCCGCCTGGATATATCTATATTCACAGCTTATCGGCGGGGCTCTGTTGTTGCTGGCTGTGGCAATAGGTTCGGCAGGAGGGCCGATACTTCCGATGGGACCGGTCCCCAGCGGCCTGTTTCCTCTGTTCGTGTTGGCGCTCGGTTTCAAGGCCGCCCTCCCGATACTTCATTTTTGGCTTCCGATCGCCCACGGTAGAGCCTCCGCCGAGGTCAGCGCCGTCCTTTCCGGCTACGTGGTCAAGATGGGGATCTACGGTCTTCTCCGAGCTGCAGAGGGGCCTTCGGTTTCTCTTTTATGTATCGGTGCCGTCATGGCCCTCTATGGGGTCTTTCAGGCCCTCATGCAGCACGACGGAAAGAGGCTTTTGGCCTATCACACCATGAGTCAGTTGGGTTTTATAGTGGCCGCCATCGGCAGCGGTACGGCTCTGGGCCGAGCCGCCGCCATGGCCCATCTGGTGTCCCATTGCCTTTTCAAGGGGTTGCTCTTCCTCACTGCCGGAGGACTGGAGGACTCCTACGGGACCAGAGATCTCCGCTACCTCGGGACGGCTGCGAGGGAGGTTCCGCTTTTATTCGCTCTGTTCCTGGTGGGGGCTACTTCCATAGCCGGATTTCCCGGGACCAGCGGATATGTGTCTAAATCCCTTATAAAGCTTTCCTTGGGCGACTATCCTGCGGTAATGTGGTCTCTACAGATAGCCGGGGTTGGGACAGTCCTGTCCTTCTGTAAGTTCGGCATATACGGTTACCTTCGTACCGCCCGTTCCGGGGTGTCTCGGGCTCCTTTGGTGGGGAAACCGAGTTCGAGAAGGTTCAAGGTCATGGTCGCGATGGCGGTCGCCACTTTGGGAGTAGGCTTCTTCCATCGTTGGCTCCCGTTTTTTCCGGCAGACAGCCCCTCGTTGTGGACGTTGGAAAAAGCGCTGTCGGCGTCATGTCCGATAATCGTAGGTTCTGCCATCTTCGCCACTTTCCCCGGGGTATTTTCCCCTGGAGACGGACATTTCCCCGATGTAGAGGACTTTCTTCCACGTTTAAGTTCTCTGTGTTTAGACTCTCTTTCTTTTATGAGAAAACTCCATTGCGGAAGGCTTAGGTTCTATCTGGCCGCCGCGATTCTCTCCGGTCTATCGATACTTTGGCTTTTGTCCTTCTAGTCTCTCGGTGGGACTTGACAGGGAGAGATAAGACTACTAAGATGATAATGAAAATCATTTTTAGGAGGTGTCGATATGCCTGGTAGAGATGCCACTGGTCCTCTCGGAGGAGGTCCCGGAACCGGAAGGGGTCTGGGAGGTTGCGTCTCCGGAGTCGCAGGTCGCGGTGCGGGTTTTGGCCGAGGACGTGGTTTCGGGAGAGGCTTCGGGCGTTGTTTCGGTTTTATCGATCCCGGAGTCGTCGGGAACCAGGAGGGCGATATGTCTCGCAGAATCGCTCTTTTGGAGGAGAAGATAGACCGGCTAATCGAGGAAAAAGGCGAAGAGTAACCTGAATAGATCTGTGTCGCAAGAGGGGGCGACGGGCGGATTATCCGCTCGTCGCCCCCTTTTCAAATAGATGGAAAATAGGGTACAGTACTATAAAGGGGGGGGGATATATGGAACGTTTCGACGAGCTCAGAAGGTTCGTTATGCCGGAGGTGGTATTCGGTCCGGGGGCGGTGGATCTGGTCGGATCATGTGCCGCCAACCTCGGTTTGAACAGGGTCCTGTTGGTGACCGATCAGGGGGTACTGTCCACTGATTGGGTTCGAAGAGCCTGGGAATCCCTCGATAGGGAGGGCGTCGAGTGGCGGATTTTTTCCGACATAAACTCCAATCCGAGATCGACTCAGATCATGAAAGGCGTGGACTCATACATCGAAGGTGAGTGCGACGGTTTGGTCGCGGTAGGCGGTGGAAGTCCCATGGACAGCGCAAAGGGTATCGGGATAGTGGTGTCCAACGGCGGACATATCCTCGATTTTAAGGGGATAGACAAGGTAGCCGTGCCCATGCCTCCTCTGATCTGTATCCCAACCACCGGAGGCAGTTCCGCCGATGTCTCTCAGTTTGCGATAGTAAACGACGAGAACAGAGGGGTAAAGGTAGCGATAATAAGCAAGGCTATCGTTCCCGACATGGCTCTGGTGGACTATCACACCCTTTCAACCATGGACTGTTATCTCACTGCCTGTACCACCTTGGACGCATTGACTCATGCTTTCGAGGCTTATGTGTCGACCGGCAGTTCGGCTATATCCGATCTCTACGCTCTTTCCGCCGTCGAACTCATATCTCAGAATCTGTTCAAGGCGCTGGAGGAGGACTCGGATCGACGGGAGATAATGATGGCCAGTCTGGAAGCAGGTCTGGCCTTCTCCAACGCCAGCTTGGGAGCGGTTCACGCCATGGCTCACGCATTGGGCGGTTATCTGGACCTGCCCCACGGAGAGTGCAACGCCTTGTTGCTGTCCACCGTGGTGGACCGTAATTTCCACGGCGCTCCCTCCAGGTATAGAGAGTTGGCCCGGAGGATATCGATTCCGGTGGACGGTCTCTCCGACGACGAGGTCCGGGTTAGATTGGTTAGGGCCATTAACGACCTTAGGGAATCCTCCGGGATATCCGGTGGTCTAAGGGCCAGAGGCGTGACGGAGGATCAGATTCCCCTGTTGGCTTCATATGCCTTCGACGACCCCTGTATGGTGACCAACCCGGTCAGGCTAGAGAGAGAGGATCTGGAGGAACTGTATGTCAGAGCGCTTTGAGGGCCGAGGAGAAAACGGACGGGAGGACGCCGACCTTCGGTTGAAGATCGTGGGTTTGGGAGGCGTGTCCGGCAGAAAGAGCTATTATCCCGAGCTGCAGAGAAAGGTCAGAGAGCTGGAGAGGGAGATAGAGGAGCGTCGTCTCGCGGAGGACGAGCTGAGGCGACTTCGTGCTTATCTGGAGAACGTCATAGACTCTATGCCCTCGGTTTTGGTGGCGGTCGACCCCGACTTCAACGTGACCCAGTGGAACAGAGGGGCGGAAATACTGACCGGAGTGGAGGAGCCGAACGCTTTAGGCCGATCTCTGGTATCGGTCTTTCCCGAGTTGGAGACTCAATTGGACAGCATAAGGCAGTCCTTGTCGGACAGGGAGCCTAGATTTATGAAGAAGGTTTCGTCCTCTTCCGAGGGAGAGGGGCGTTTAGAGGACATAACGGTCTATCCCCTTATAGCCAACGGATTACAGGGTGCGGTTATTCGAATCGACGACGTCACGGAGCAGGTTCGTCTGGAAGAGATGATGATACAATCGGAGAAGATGCTTTCGGTCGGGGGGCTGGCAGCCGGTATGGCACACGAGATAAACAACCCTCTGGCCGGGATACTTCAGAGCGCCGCCGTCTTAAGAAACAGGTTGCTATCCTCCATGCCGGCGAACGAAAAAGCCGCTGCCGAATCGGGCATCGACATGGAGGGACTGCGGCGCTATCTGGACTCCAGAAAGATACCGGATATGTTGGATGCCATACAGGAATCCAGCGAAAGGGCCGCAGGGATAGTCAAGGAGATGCTCAGTTTCGCCAGAAAAGGGAAGGACCATCTTCCCTGCGATCTTCCGTCTCTGATGGATCGAACCCTGGAATTGGCTAAAAACGACTATGACCTGAAGAAAAAATTCGATTTCAGGGGGATCGAGATCTTTAAAGAATACGACGACGATCTTCCCGAGGTCAGATGCGAGCCCGGGCAGATTCAACAGGTTCTGCTGAACCTGATGAAAAACGCCTCTCAGGCGATGTGGGAGGCCCATGTGGAGAGACCGAAACTCTATCTCTCTGTCCTCGACAAAGGGGACTACGTAAGGCTCGTGGTTCAGGACAACGGGCCGGGCGTTTCCGACGAGGTTGCCAGAAGGGTGTTTGAGCCCTTTTTCACCACAAAAAAAGTCGGGGAGGGAACCGGCCTGGGGCTATCGGTGTCTTATTTCATAGTGGTTGAGAACCACGATGGAGCGATGTCCTTGGAGAGGCTCGACGGTGGAGGGTGTAGATTTATGGTGGATCTTCCTGCAGGAGGGGATGAGCGAGTTTGACTCGTGTTATGGTGGTGGACGACGATCTGAGCGTTTGCGCTACTTTAGTGGCTTTCTTGGAGGATTGCGGCTATGAGGTTTTCTCCTTCAACTCCGGGGAAGGTGCGTACGAATGGATTAGATCTAACCGGGTGGACGTGGCCGTGGTCGACCTTAGGCTTCCCGCCATGTCGGGGGATCGGCTGATTCTTCACATGAGGGAGCTTTACCCGGATCTTCCCTGCGTGATTTATACCGGTTCTCCCGATTTCGACCCCGGCTCCCGATATGTCGAGCTGGAGGATGTCCCGGTGTTCAGGAAACCTCTAGTCGACCTGACCGTATTGTTGGACGAGATACAGGCCCTTTCCCAGGAGGTGTCAAATCATGGCGTCGATCATGGTAGTGGACGATAATGTCTCCGTGAGGGAGAGTCTGGCTCTGTGCCTAGAGGATTTCGGTCACGTAGTGGTGAGACATTCCTCGGGGGAGGATGCTTTGGAAGCCTTGGAGACCGATGTCCCCGATCTTATGTTGCTCGACATAATGATGCCGGGGATCTCCGGATTGGACGTTTTGGAGCGAGTGGTTCCCCGTTTTCCCGACCTTCCTGTGATAATGGTCTCCGGCGATGGAGACGTGGCCGACGTGGCGAAGGCTATCCGACTGGGAACATGGGATTATCTGATGAAACCTGTAACGGACGTGGAGATGCTCCGTCACGCTGTGGATCAGGCTTTGGCCAAGGCCTCTCTTAAAAGGGAGAACCGCGAGTATCGCCTAAGGCTGGAGAAACTGGTCAACTCGCAGAACGACGAATTGCGCAGCATCTCCGATTCCCTTCGTCTTGAAAGACAGATGGACGGTCTGACCGGCTTGCCCAACAGGGTCCTTTTTCTGGACAGGCTCGATATGGCCGTGTCGATGACCCGTCATAATGGTACTATGCTGGGACTGTTTCTGTGCGATCTCGACGATTTCAGCTATATAAACGGTTCCTTGGGACACTCCGTAGGAAACGAGGTCCTCGTTGCCGTTGGGAACAGGCTGAAGGATTTCGAGAACGATGGAGGAACCGTTGCCAGAATAGGGGGCGATGAATTCGCCTTGATCCTCCCCGGTATAGTGGATCGTTCGGCGGTTTTCAAGACGGCGGAGGATCTGGGTAAGATTCTCTCCGAGCCGATTTCTATGGGAGGGCAGAGGGTCGATCTCTCCATGAGCTGCGGGGTCGTGATATTCCCGGACGACGGAGACGATGATGACGATCTCCTCACCAACGCAGGCGTCGCCCTTCAGGCCGCCAAGATCTCCGGCAAGGGGTCGTTCCGTCTTTTCTCCCAGTCTCTATCCCAGGAGGCTCAGAGCTATTTCCATGTAGGGGCTCACATCAGAGAGGCCATCGATCTGGACGAGTTCGAGGTCTATTATCAGCCTACCGTGAACGCCAGGACAGGGGATATCAACGGAATGGAGGCCCTTCTTCGTTGGCGATCCAGTCGACTTGGAAGGTTCGTCATGCCAGACGAGTTTATCCCTGTGGCGGAGCAGCTGGGGATAATCATTCCCCTTGGAGAGTGGGTTTTACGAAGAGCCTGTTCTCAGTCCTTGAATTGGCTGGAGCTATTTCCAAAACTGCGCCTGTCGGTCAACCTGTCTGCTCGCCAATTCAGTGACCCCGCACTTGTCAGCAAGGTGGAGCAGATCCTTCAGGAGACCGGTTTCCCCTGTGGCTCGTTGGATATGGAGCTTACAGAAAACGTGTTCGTCAAGTCAGAGGATCGGGCGGTGGAGGTCATGAATAATCTGGTCAGAAGGGGGATCGGCATATCCATAGACGACTTCGGTACAGGCTATTCCTCTATGGCCTACCTGAAGAGTTTTCCCGTCCGCCGTCTGAAGATCGACAGGTCTTTCGTCTCCGGTATCCCCGATGACAAGGGAGATCTGGCTATAGCCGAGGCTGTGGTTACCCTGGCCCACTCTCTGGGCAAGGAGGTGGTAGCCGAGGGGGTCGAGACGGCAGAGCAGATGAGGATCCTCGGGGCTATCGGATGCGATGTTTTACAGGGATATCTTTTCAGCCCTCCGATTCCCCATGATCGATTCGATATCCTGCTTTCGGGCGGGCCTATTAGATCGTAAGGGCCTCTCAAATCGATAAAGTAGGGCAATAGACGATAAATTCGACAGGAGTCTTTTTTGCGATGTGGAAATTTCCACTTGCAAAAAGGCTCCTTTCTTTTGTAGAATTACCAAATCTTTCTTTTTATCCTGGCACGAGGAGTGATAGCTATGTTGATACTTATTTCCGACGCGTTCGATCCATCCCTTCCCGATCGTCTGTCTCGTTTTGGCGAGGTCACCGACGATACAGGCAGGCTTCCCGAGGCAGATGTCGTCTTGGTTAGGAGCAAGACCAAATGTACCAGGGACTATATCGAGAAGGCCTCCAACCTAAAGCTGATAATAAGGGGTGGGGTCGGCACCGACAACATAGACAAGGAGTTCGCCGCCTCCAAAGGCATCTCGGTGAGAAACACTCCCAAGGCATCGTCCGTCGCTGTGGCGGAACTGGCCTTCGCCATGATGCTGGCGGTTCCCAACCGTCTCGTCGAGGCCCACGAATCCATGTCTTCCGGCGCCTGGGAGAAGAAGAAGCTCAAGAGAACCGAACTTTACGGCAAGAAGCTCACCCTTTTCGGTTTGGGCAACATAGCCATGGAGGTAGGCAAAAGAGCTGCTGCCTTTGGCATGGAGGTCTTCGCTTACTATCCCTTCGATTCTTCCAAAAAAGTACTATCTGGCCTGGATGTCAAGATCCTATCGGATGTCAAGGAGGCGGTTTCGAAAGGGGACTACATATCCCTCCATCTGCCTTTGACCGACGATACCAGAGGTTTGATAAACTCGGATGTCATCGAAGCCATGAAGGACGGTGCGATTTTGGTGAACACCGGACGGGGCCTGTGCGTGGACGCTGCCGCCGTCGCTGCCGCCCTTGAGAGCGGCAAGCTGGGAGCCTACTGCACCGACGTGTGGCCCAGCGATCCTCCCGCCGAGGACTATCCCTTATTGAAGGCGCCCAGGGTTCTCATGGCCCCCCACATAGGAGCCAGCACCTCGGAAAACCTTCTTCGCATCGGCGATGAGGTTGAGAGCATAATCCAGGAGAACCTGGAGAAAGGAGTCCTGTAATATGACCAGAAAACTGAACTTCTACGCCGGACCGTCGGTACTTCCTCTGGAGGTGTTCGAGGAGATACAGAAGAACATGGTGGAGTACGGCGACTCGGGCCTCTCTCTCATAGAGACCAGCCACAGAAGCACCACCTACGACGAGGTCCACATGGGAGCCATCTCGCTTATAAGGGAGCTTTTCGAAGTTCCGGAGAACTACAAGGTTCTTCTTCTGGGAGGCGGGGCTACACTTCAGTTCGGGATGATACCGATGAACTTCCTTCCTAAAGATGGCCATTGCGATTTCGTCGTATCCGGTTCATGGTCGAAAAAGGCCTACGACGACGCCAAGAAGATCGGTTCGGTAAACGTCCTCTTTGACGGCAAATCCGAGGGATATGTCTCTTTGCCCGATGCCGGAGATATCAAGCCGTCGGACGGATCGTCCTATGTCTACATCACCTCCAACGAGACGATAGGAGGGGTCCAGTGGAAGGATTGGCCCGATACGGGAGACGTTCCCCTGTTTTGCGATATGTCCAGCGATATAATGAGCCATCCCGTTCCGGTGGAGAAGTTCGGTCTGATATACGCCGGAGCCCAGAAGAACCTCGGCCCCGCCGGTGTTACCGTCGTGATTGTAAGAGATGACCTGCTGGAGCGTTGCGCCGACGGCCTTCCTGTCTATTTGGATTACAGGATCCACGCCGGCAAGGACTCCCTTTATAACACCCCGCCGGTCTTTTCCATCTGGGCTATGAAGCTGGTCCTGGAAAGGATGAAGCGCATGGGCGGCATAGAGGCCATGGCCAAGCACAATCGAGACAAGGCTGCCCTCGTGTACGACGTAATAGACGGCAGCGACGGATTTTACCGTTGCCCTGTGGACCAGAGATACCGCTCCGAGATGAACGTCGTGTTCCGTCTTTCCTCGGAGGATCTGGAGAAGGCATTTGTCGCCGAGGCCACGTCGAAGGGTATGATGGGGCTCAAGGGACACAGAAGCGTCGGAGGCTGCAGGGCCTCGCTTTACAACTCCATGACCGTCGAGGGCGCCGGGGAACTGGCCGAGTTCATGAAGGCCTTCATGAAGGAGAAGAGGTAAGTTACTATGGCCGATGCCAGAGACAGACTGTCTGCCCTGGGCGTCGCCGTTCCGAAGGTATATCTTCCCGGCGACGGCGTATCCCTCGAGACCTGGTCCGTGGTGGCCTGCGACCAGTTCACCTCCGAGCCGGACTATTGGAGACAGACGGAGAAACTGGTAGGTGACTCTCCCTCGGCTCTCAGGATGATTCTGCCGGAGGCCTATCTCGAGGAGGGAAGGATCGAGGACCGAATCTCCGCCATAAACGATACTATGAAGGGCTATCTGGACAGAGGAGTTCTGGCCAAAGCGGGCGAGAGCTTCATCCTGGTCGATCGATCCACTCCCTATGTCTCGTCCCGAAAGGGCCTGATCATGGCGGTCGATCTGGAGAACTACAGCTTCGACAAAGGAGCGGAGGCCATGATTCGCCCGACCGAGGGCACCGTCTTGGAGAGGATCCCTCCCAGAATGGACATCAGGAGAGGTGCTGTCATGGACATGCCTCACATCCTTCTGTTGGTGGACGACCCGAAGGGGACGTTGATAGAAACCCTGTATAGTCGTCGGGACGACATGGAGAAGGTTTACGATTTTGAGCTGATCCAAAACGGCGGGCACATCTCCGGCTGGAGGGTGCCTAGCGAGATGGAAAACTCAATAGCCGAGGCGTTGGAAGGACTCGTATCGAAGGGATTGCTTTTCGCCGTCGGAGACGGAAACCACTCTCTGGCTGCTGCAAAAGGCATCTGGGAGGAAAACAAGGCCGCTGGAGCCCCTATGGACCACCCGTCCCGTTGGGCTCTCGTGGAGGTGGAGAACGTCCACGACGAAGGGCTGCCGTTTCATCCGATCCACAGAGTCCTCTTCGGCCTGAACCCGGAGCGCTTCGTGGAGGAGATGGCTAAAGCCTTGGACGGAAGATTTCAGGCTGGTGCTCCTTTTACCGGAAGAGATGGAGACGATCACAGGATAGGGATCTCCTACGGAACGACCGAGGGAAATCTCTCTTTCGTCAAGGCTGGCCCGGAGTTGACGGTGGAGCACGTCCAGGCTTTTTTGGACGACTATCTTGAAGGTCGTGATGACGTCGCTCTAGACTACATTCACGGTGAGGACGTGGTGTCCCAGCTTTCAAAAGTGGATGGCAACCTCGGGATACTGTTGCCCGACGTGGACAAGAAGAGCTTCTTCGACAGAATTCGCAACGTTGGACCCTATCCCAGAAAAACGTTTTCCATAGGGGAAGCCCCGGAAAAAAGGTATTACCTGGAGACCAGGAGACTTACCCTGGATTGACTTGAGAAGAGGCGCCCCGTTGTCCTGACGGGACGCCTCTTTTTGACCTCTCACCGTCTCGATGGTACAATAAACAGAGTTTACTTATCATCTCTATAATCAATTCCCTTTTCCCTTAATGTTTTTCAATCGGTATTTACGAAGGTCGTCTAGGCGGCCATAGCCCCAAAGGAGGTATGCAATGCCATATCGTAATCGTTACGTGATAGGTTTTCTAGTGGCCCTTATGTGTTTCATGTCCCTTCCCGCCATGGCGGCAAAGGCCCCCACCATCAAGATGGGGGATTTCAGCTGGGACAGCGTTCAGCTTCATAACAGGATCGTTGGTTTCGTCCTGGAACACGCTCTTGGTGTGAAGGTCGAGTACGAGTTCGCCGAGACCATGCCTATTCTGATGGGCATGTCCAGAGGCGACATCGACGCTACCACCGAGATCTGGTCCGACAACATAAAGGAATCTTGGGAGAAGTTGTTGAACGAAGGCAAGGTTCTCGACCTCGGGACCACCTATCCCGACGCCGTTCAGGGATGGTATGTGCCTACCTATGTCGTCGAAGGGGATCCCGAGAGAGGGATAGAGCCGATGGCCCCTGAACTTAAGACCGTCGAGGACCTGAAGAAATACAAGGATCTTTTTGCTCCTAAGGCTGGAGGAGAAAAGGGCAAGGGACGTTTCTACAACGGTCCGACCGGATGGGTTACCTATACGGTGAACACGGTCAAGCTGGAGGCCTATGGACTTGACGAATACTACGAGAACTTCAGTGCCGGTTCCTCCGCCGCTCTGGCTACCGCCATATTCTCGGCCTACGAGAAGGGCGAGCCGGTTTTCGCCTACTACTGGGAGCCCACTCCTCTCATGGGGATGTTGGATATGACCATGTTGGAGGAGCCTGCCTACGAGCATGTAAAATGGGACGAGAAGACCTACGATTGTGCTTTCCCCCCCTCTAAGGTACACATAGGGGTCAGCACAGCTTTGATCGAGAAATGCCCTCAGGCAGTCACTATACTTGCCAATTACGAGTCTACTCTAGGTCAGACAAACGCGGCTTTGGCCTATGTGGAGGAAAACGACACCTCCATAGAAAAAGGGGCTATCTGGTTCTTGAAAAACTACCCCGATCAGTGGAAGAACTGGTTCCCCATCGCCAACGATTCCAGGATAGAAAAAGTGGAGGCGGCCTTGAAAAAGGAGAAACTCTAGATATATACTGAGGGATGGGGAAATATAAAGGGGACAGGCGTTTTCGTCTGTCCTCTTTCGTTGGTTGTGTCGTAACGATAGACGAAAAGCGTAGGAGCTAGGCGCTATTTTAAGGACCTTGGGGGGCTCTTTATGGTCAGGTACGGATTCGACTCGGAGAAATATCTCAGGCGGCAGACGGACGCGATCCTACGTCGAATGGAGGAGTTCGACAACAAGCTTTACATAGAGTTCGGGGGGAAACTCATGTTCGACTATCACGCCGCCAGGGTTCTGCCCGGTTTTGAACCGAACGTGAAGATGAAGCTCCTTGAGAGGTTCAGAGATAAGCTCGAGGTCGTGATATGTATATACGCCGGGGATATCGAGAGAAAGAAGATGAGGGCCGATTTCGGCATCACCTACGACATGGACGTTCTCAAGATAATAGACGACCTCACCGAGAGGGATATATCGATAGGCGCCGTCGTGATAACCCGTTTCGACGATCAGCCTGCGGCAGTCATGTTCAGAAATAAGCTTGAACACAGAGGGGTCAAGGTGTACGTCCATAGGTCCACAAAGGGATATCCTACCGACGTGGATACCATAGTGAGCCCCGAGGGGTACGGGGCCAACCCCTATATCGAGACGGAGAAGCCGGTTGTGGTGGTCACCGCTCCCGGGCCGGGAAGCGGAAAGCTGGCTACCTGCCTTTCCCAGTTGTATCACGAGCACGGAAGGGGTGTCAGGGCTGGTTACGCCAAGTTCGAGACCTTTCCCGTCTGGAATATGCCTTTGAAGCATCCCGTCAACGTGGCCTACGAGGCCGCTACTGCCGACATTGGAGACGTGAACCTGATCGATCATTTTCATCTGGAGGAATACGACGAGAGGACGGTAAACTACAACAGAGATCTCGACGCCTTCCCCCTTCTCAGGCATATACTGGAGAAGATAACCGGAGAACGCTCCCGCTATCGTTCTCCTACCGACATGGGGGTCAACCAGATTTTCTTCGGCATAGACGACGACGATGCGGTTCGAGCGGCGGCGACCCAGGAGGTAATACGCCGATATTTTCATTACTCCTGCGACTACCAGTCCGGGGCCGTTGAAAAGGCGGCAGTGCAGAAGGTCTCCATCCTGATGGAGGAACTAGGGGTGAAGCCGGAGGATCGTTCGGTGGTGGTCCCCGCCAGGAATGCAGCTCGGGACGCAAAGGCCAAGGGGAAGGGAGCCGACGGGGTGTTTTCCGGTGCGGCCATGGAGCTCTCGGACGGCACGATCGTGACTGGAAAGAACTCCCATCTGTTTCACGCCGCGTCCAGCCTAGTGATAAACGCGGTGAAGATACTGGCCGGCATTCCCGACGGGATCGACCTTCTCTCTATAAACGTCATAGGTTCTCTGGGGCACCTCAAGAAGGATATTCTGGGTGACAAGATGTTGGGGCTGGATCTGGAGGAGACGATGATCGCCCTCAGCATCTGTGCGGCCACCAATCCTGTCGCGGCCGAGGCGGTGGAGAAACTCAGGGAATTGGAGAATTGCGAGGTTCACCTCTCCCATATTCCCTTGCCAGGAGACGAGGTCGCTTTCCGTAAATTGGGGGTGAACCTCACCAGCGATCCCTGTTTTGCCTCTCGCTGTCTTTTCGATAGATAAACGAGGCGTGGTTCCGAGGAACCACGCCTCGTTTATCTGTTACATTTGGATAACCGTGGCTCCCCAGGAGTAGCCTACTCCGAAACCGCAGACGAGGACGGTGTCGCCTTTTTTCAACCTCCCTGAATCCTGCGCTCTTTTCAAGGCTAGGGGTATCGACGAGCTGACGGTATTTCCCGTCTCCTCCATGTCCACGACGAACCGTTCCTCCGGTATCTCCATTATCTCTCGCAGTTTCTCCAACATCATCTGGGTCGCCTGATGGAAGACGAATAAGTCGATTTTTTCCATGGTGAGCCCGTTGTCCGAGAGACACCTCTCTATCACCGGTGGAACCTCCCTGACAGCGAAGGCGAAAACCTCCGGTCCGTTCATGTACAGGTTTTCCTTGGTCCTGGAGTTTCCGTATCGGTTCGTGTGCAGCTCTTTGGTCTCTTCGCAACAGGGAGAGACCGTTCCTCCGGCTGGAATTATAAGGTTGCCGTGTCCTGCTCCGTCGGTTCCGAGGACGAAGCTGCCTATTGTTCCGGGAACTTTTTCCGGTTCGGAGGACACCAGGGTGGCAGTAAAGCCGTCTCCGAAGATCGTCCTGGTGCTCTTGTCTCCGGGATGGACATATCTGGTAAGGACGTCTCCGGTGATAAGGAGCACCTTTTCGGCCATACCCGATTTGACCATGGACGAGGCCATGTAGAGTCCGTAGACGTAGCCGGAGCATCCCAGGTTGTAATCCAGGGCGCCGCAGTCCTTCCTTAGACCCAGCTTATCGTGGACGATGCAGGCGGTGGAGGGCATTATGTAATCCGGCGTCTCGGTGCAGAGAAGGAGCATGTCCACCGATTCCCTAGGTATGCCCGATTCCTGGAAAAGCCTCTCCGCGGCGGCGGCCCCGAGGACCGACGCCGTCTCGTCTTCTCCGGCTATGGGCCTTTCGTCTATGCCGGTCTTGCTCTTTATCTTGTGTTCCGTCCAGGTACCGAATTCCTCCACCAGATCCCGGTTCGTCAGCCTTCTTTCCGGCAAATGGTAACTTACATGAGCTATCGCGGCTTCTCTTCTCTCCACGATGATTCCTCCTTTTTTACTCTTGTCTCTAACCTCTTGGCCTGCAGGGAGTTATCATTATACGATAAAAAGCGCCTATTCATAGTACCTGGTCTGAAATGCTTCGATAAAAAACCGGAGCCTTAGGCTCCGGTCCGGTTATCTCAGAAATTGAGCTCCATTTTACTGTAACCCTCGGGTATAGTAAACAGTTTTTCGTCCTGAGGTCCTTCCTTTATATCGACGTATTCCATTGTGATCGTCCCCATAGGCGTCTCCGACACGGCCTTGACGGCGGTCTTGAGTTTGGGTGAGAACCATATGGTGGAAGGTCCGAAATCCTCCTCCTGGGGAGTATGTCTGTATACGTCGCATCTATACTTTCCGACGGTCTCCGATGGAAGCCTCTCTATCTTTCCGTCCTCGTCGGACATGGTCTGTCCTACCTCCATTTTCAGATCCTCTGGGGAGTTGAGAATCGATTGGCTCTCCTCGCTTTCCTCGTCCTCTCCCATCTCGATGTAGATTTTCTCTGCCGGTACTATGGAGTAGGTCTTGCCTGTTTCCTCGTCGAAAAGGATCACCGCCTCCGGTTGTTCGTGCCGGTGCCATTTCCCCTTGACGAAGATCTTGGCTTTGAAGGTCCCTTCCGAACTCTTCGTGACCATGGTGGCCGAGTACTCCGCCGCCTGGGCGGAAGTCGCTATCAGAACGAATATCAGCAGGGTTATGGATATGATCATTTTTCTCAACTGGGTTACCTCCTTTGTCTTGTCCTCGATGAGGTTCGGATGGATGTTATCTCGATTCTGTCTTTTTCGACAGGGCCTTCGGTCCTAATGTCTCTAGTCCGGCGTCGAGAACGGTCTGGAGGACCTTTATCCTGGCGTGTAATTTCGAGTTGGCCTCGACGATAGTCCAGGGGGCGTAGGTGGTGCTGGTGCGCCACAGCATCTCCTCTACTGCTTTCTCGTATTGATCCCATTTTTCCCTATTTCTCCAGTCCTCTTCCGTTATCTTCCACTGTTTGTCCTCGTCCTCTTCTCTCGCCTGGAAACGATTCAGCTGTTCCTCTTTGTCTATCTGAAGCCAGAATTTCACGATCACCGCTCCGAAATCGTGCCATTGTTTCTCCATCTCGTTTATCTCGCTGTAGGCCCTCTTCCAGTCTATAGGGGAGCAGAACCCCTCGATCCTCTCCACCAGGACCCTGCCGTACCAGGTTCTATCGAATATGGCCACGTGACCGGCTTTGGGAAAAGCCTCCCAAAACCGCCATAGATAGTGGTGTTTTTTCTCCAGGTCGTTGGGAGCGCCTACCGGTATTACCTGATAGCCTCTGGGGTCCATCTTCTGGGTGAGTCTCTTTATGCAGCCCCCTTTTCCCGCTGCGTCCCATCCCTCGAACGCCACTATCATAGGTCGTCTTTCCCGATATAGGGCGTATTCCATCTCTCTTACCCTCTCTTGAAGGGACGAGAGTTTTTTAGAGTATTCCTTTTTAGAGATGTCCAGAGAGAGGTCGACCTTAGATAGAACCGTCGGGGTGTCGATTTTCTCCTCCAGGTCGCTGGCCTCGGTCCGCTCTGGGTGAACGGGGACGGGGTTCTCCCTGTTCAGGTGCTCCTCTAGCGCCCGGGCTACGGTGGACAGGACCTTAGCCGTAGCGAATCGTCTGTCATGTGCCTCCACTATCGTCCATGGAGCGTAGGCTCGGTCACTCTCTCTTATGATGGTCTCCATCACAGGCATGATCTGGTCGTAGTCTTTGTAGGCGTTGAGACCCTCTTTGTCCCGGACCTCCTGGGCCAGATCGTTTTTCTTCAGCCGTTTAAGCCTTTTCTTCTGTTCGGATCTGTCTATATGGAGAAACAGCTTTATCAGCAGGGTTCCGCCGTTTACGATCTGGCTTTCGAAGGATCTTATCTCCTCCATTTTCTCTGCTATAAGTTCCGATCTGTCCTTTTCGTTCAACCGCCACGAGTCCATCGCCTCTCTGTACCACGAGCGGTTGTAGATGGCCATCCTCCCTCCCGGAGGCTGCATCTTCCAGAAGTGGTACATAGGGGGGTAGAATCTATCGGATACTATCGTGTCCGTGACGTTATATACAGAAAAGCCTCTAGGGTCCAGGGGCAATATGAGTTCGTTCATGAGTGCCCCTTTGCCGGATCCCTCCCATCCCTCGAAAACCACCATTACCGGGATATCGGCATCTCTCTGTCTTCTCTGGAGCTCTCCCAGCCTCTTGGTGAGGTCGTCTTTCGTGTCTGAGAAATCCTCTTTATTCAGCTTTCTGGAAAGATCCATTTTGTCCAACATAATACAGGGCACCTCCTTCGTTTTTACCTCTCTGTAACTCTGAGATTATCGATGTGGCTGTAGACTGTTTTAAGGTCCCAGCTCTTGACACAGAGAGCTCGATCGCCTAGTTCTATTTATAGCGATATTTTCATTATAGCTTTTTTTATCGTCCTTTTGACGAGAGAGGGAGGGTACACATGTCCGATTCGAAAAATCTGCCCGATTTACACAATTCCGGTCTATACATCAACAGAGAGCTCAACTGGATAGATTTCGATGAGAAGGTCCTGGTAGAGGCCATGGACAGAGATAACCCTCTTCTGGAAAGGGTCAAGTTTCTGTCCATCTTTCACAACAATATGGACGAGTTTTTCATGGTCCGAGTGTCCGGATTGGTGCAGCAATACAGAGAAGGGGTCAAGGAGCTCTCGGTGGATGGGATGTCCCCGGCTGATCAGCTGATGGCGATACGTTCCAGGCTATCCTATCTGTTGGATCGGGCGGACAGCTGTTGGGATAATCTGAAGGCCGAGCTGCTGGAAAAGGGAATTCCGATAAAAAATTACGCCGAGATCTCCGAGGACGTCAAAGAAGGTCTGAGAAGGTACTTCATAAAGGAGATCTTCCCGGTTATAACCCCTATGGCCATAGATCCCGGAAGGCCCTTTCCCAAGATCTCCAATTTGAGTCTTAATTTTCTTGTTATGCTTCAGGACCCCGGCGAGGCAATTCACTTTGCCAGGGTAAAGGTCCCTGATAGTTTTAAGCCATTCGTCGCGGTTCTTACCGGCAGCGAGTTCTCCGTCTACCGTAAGTTGGGGCTCACGTTCAGGAGCGGCGGAGAGTCCCTCTGGATAGAGGAGCTGGTAAAAGCCCACATAGACACGCTTTTCCCCGGATACCGTGTTTTGGAGGCCCATCTGTTCCGTATCACCAGAAACGCCGATATAGAGATCGCCGAGGACGATGCAGGCGATCTCATGGAGGCCGTGGTGGAAGGGGTCGAACGACGTCATTTCGCCAACGTAGTGAGGCTCGAGATCTCTTCCGATATGCCAAAGGAGATGCGCCATTTCCTGATGGGACGGCTCCATCTCGAGAAGTGGCAGATATTCCGATGTAAGAGACAGATGGGGATGTCCCGTATAATGCAGTTGGCCGGATTGGATAGGCCTGACTTGAAGGACGAGCCCTTTCGCCCTAGGCTTCCCTATCCTCTATCGGGAGTGGAGCCGTTACTTCCTCAGATAAAGAAAAGGGACTTGGTATTCTATCACCCCTACGATAGCTTCTCCCCCGTCCTGGATTTCATAAGGCGTGCCGCTTCGGACCCGAACGTGTTGGCGATAAAGCAGACCCTCTATCGGACCGGATCCAACTCCCCTATCGTGGCGGCTCTGATGGAGGCCCGTCGTAACGGTAAACAGGTGACGGTCGTTGTGGAGCTAAAGGCCCGGTTCGACGAGGAGCAGAACATAGTGTGGGCTAAAGCGCTTGAGGACGCCGGTGTACACGTCGTCTACGGTCTGCTGGGTTTTAAGATTCACGCCAAGCTATGTCTGGTCATAAGAAGGGAACAGAACAGGCTTCGTCGTTACGTCCATATAGGTACGGGCAACTACAATCCTGGGACCGCCAAGGTATACGCCGATCTGGGCTTTTTTACCTCTCGTTCTGCCATATGCGCCGATGTCACGGAGCTTTTCAACGCCATGACCGGCTTCTCCCACCAGCAGGATTACAGGAAGATCCTGGTCTCCCCTATGACGACCAGAAAGGGGATCATCAGCAGGATATACAGGGAGATAGAGAGACAGAAGAGCGACGGAGACGGGTATATCGCCTTTAAGATGAATCAACTGGTAGATCCTAAGAGCATCAGGGCCCTTTACAACGCCTCCATCGCAGGGGTCAAGGTGGATCTCCAGGTGAGGGGGATATGCTGTCTTAGGCCCGGGTTGCCCGGTATCAGCGAGAACATCAGGGTTACATCCCTGGTGGGGCGGTTTCTCGAACACGCTAGGATGTTCTATTTCCGAAACGGAGGGGACGACGAGCTTTTTATGGGAAGTGCCGATGTAATGCCCAGAAATCTGGACAGAAGGGTTGAGGTTCTTACGCCCATAGAGGATCCGAATCTCCGTCGATCTCTTGTGGACGATCTATTGATGAGACATCTGGAGGACACGGCCAACGCCTGGGAGCTCCTTCCCGACGGAAGTTACGTCAAGGTTTCCTGTTCGGACGGGGGATATGCCTTCGATTCTCAGAGGTGGATGATGGATCATCGAGAGGGTTGGAATCCCGTTTTGGAGGATGAGTGACGTGAAAGAGCGTGAGAGACACGACTCGTACTGCGGCAGAATCCTGCTGACCCACATGGAGGTTTTGAGGAAAAGCTCGGGAAAGCTTATATCAGGAGATGCCGATGTAGAGTGGCTCCATAAGGCCAGGGTGGCTACCAGAAGGATTCGATCGGTATTGGAGCTAATGGACGGTCTGTTCTCCGAATCGGATATCAAGGGATGGAGAAGGAGAATCAGGGATCTCGGCAGAGGCTTGGGAGAGGCCAGGGACCTGGACGTGAGGATGGAGTTTCTATCCGACCAGGGGAAATGCGGCTATGATGGAACAGTAGGGGGCGATAGGCTTTCTCTCAGACTGAGGCAGAGGAGAGAGGCCTTGAATCCTTTTTTACTGGGTATAGCCGAAAGTTCCCTTCGGTGGAGCCTCTGGAATGATGTGAGCGAACGCCTGAGGCCTTTGATGGGTAAAAGCTACCTGGACGACGGCAGCGAAGACGATTTCCCCAGGGAGTGGATAGACTCGGCTCTGGAGGACAGGACGTTGAGGGTCGTCGGTCACGATGCCTTCGTGCGGAGCGGATACAATCGAGATTCCTGGCATCGCCTGAGAAAAGACGGCAAAAGACTTCGCTACACCATGGAGATATACGATCCTGCCACAGGGGGAGGCTTCAAAAAGTCCATCTCTATCCTGAAGGAGATGCAGGATAGACTTGGGCTTATCCACGATCTGGATCTCTGGATCGAGTGGCTGCCGGTCTTTTTGGAGGAGGAAAAGGAGAGGACCAGGGTTTATTTCGGCCACGTCAGGGGATTTCGCAAGATCGAATCGGACGTGAACGCCTTTCGGAATTCGTTGATAGACCGTTTTTCCTCCGAGAAGGTCGTTTTTATGGAATGGTGGCAAGGACTTTCGGAAGACCGGTTTTGGAACGTTTTGGTAGGAGACGAAATCTAAGGAGGAGGTGGTTCGATGGGGCCGGGAGAGGGAAGCGACAGGAGAGCCGCTTTTATAGATCTAGGGACAAACTCCGCCAGGGTCTTGGTCGTCTCTTTGCGTAACGACGGAGTCTTTCACGTGCTGTCGGACCAGAAAGAATCGGTCCGTCTCGGCGAGGGCGAGTTCAAGACGAATATGTTGACCTCAGATGCTATGGACAGAGCGATCCTGGTGTTGAGCCGTTTCACTCAGTTGGCCCGGAGCCTGGGAGTCTCGGACGTTATGGCCGTAGCCACCTCGGCCACGAGGGACGCGGAAAACGCCGATGTCTTTATCAACAGGGTTAAAAAAGAAGCTGGTCTCGATCTGAAAATTATATCAGGGCTGGAGGAGGCCAGACTTATACATCTGGGAGTGGCCAGAGGCTACCATCTGGGTAATGACGAAGCTCTCTTCATAGATATCGGTGGAGGAAGCACCGAGCTTATCCTGGGGGGGCAGAATGATTTTTCCTTTCTGGATTCCCTAAAGGCCGGAACTATAAGGCTTTACAACGATTTTTTCCCCTCTGACTATGTTGGCCCTGTCTCGAGAGAGCTCTACAGGGACATGAAGCGCTACGTAAGGGGGCGGGGAGTCCGTTCTCTCAAACACATAAGATCGTCTCAGTTCAAGAGAGTCTTCGCGTCGTCCGGAACGGCCAGACATTTACAGGAAATCGCCTCCGGGCTTTTTCCCGACTTGATAGACGTTCCCGTGGACGGTCCTGTGCTGTCCCTGGACGCGTTGAGAAAGGTTTCTCGAGTTTTATGTCCTATGTCCGCCGACGAGAGGGAAAAGGTAAAGGGAGTGTCCAGCCGAAGAAAGGACATAATAATAACCGGTGCGGCCATCATGGAAACCGTTATGGAGGAGCTTAGCCTAGACAGGGTTACCGTGACCGACAGGAGCCTTAGAAACGGCATGCTCGAGGATTATCTAGTGAAACACGGTCTGATCGAGGGACTTTCCATCAGGGAGGAGAGTGTACTCCGATTGGGGCGCTCGTGTGGGTTTGACGAACGACACGGAAGGCATATTTCCAAACTAGCCTTGGATCTGTTCGACAGTTCCGGGAAATTGGGGCTCCACGATTTAGGGATCGGTGCCAGGGAACTCCTGTATTATGCCTCCTTGCTGCACGATATAGGCATGTTCCTTTCCTTCAGCGATCACCATCACCACGGCGCATATATCGTTAGAAACGCGCAGTTGCTGGGTTTTACCGACATGGAGCTTCAGATTATGTCGTCTTTGGTCAACTACCACAGAGGAAAGAGGCCCAAAAAAAGCGACCCAATGATCTCCGGTCTCGATGGCTGGGGAATCGCGGTAGTAAGAAAATGCGGCGTTTTTTTGAGGATGGCCGAGAGCATGGACAGAAGCCATCGGTCTATCATCGAAGGGGCCATATTTGAGAACGAGGGCAAGAGGATTCGTCTATCCTTGAGTCTGAGAGAACCGGAGGAGTGGGAACTGGAGAGATGGGCCGTCGAGAGGGATATGACGGATTTCAAGAAAATTTTCGGGAGAACTTTTTCCCTTCTAGCGGTATAATGTACCTATCTTCTGATGGAGATGGGGGAATGATTTTGAACAATAGACGACTTTTTGTAGGTTCTCTAGAGCTTGATGGACGTATCGATCGTGGCTACGTATTGGCCAATGGAGACAGGATAGAGGCGGTAGGATGGGGAGAGTTGACCGTTTCCGGGTCGGTGCCAGTAAGGGTCTTTCAGTCCGATGCCGTGATTCGGCAGGGACAGTTCAACGCTCACTCTCATCCGGAACAGTCCATATATGTCGATATGGTCGATCCCACCTGGGATCTGGGAACCTGGTGTCGTAACACCATCTACCGTTACAGTCCCTTTCTCACGCCCAGGCAGGTTCGACTGGCATGCCGAAGGGCTTTTTCCAGAATGGCCCTTTATGGTACGTCTACGGTCATGGCCTCCTTTTACCTGCATAACGGCAGGGGAAACCTGTACGATAGAGAAGTCATAGCGGCGGCAAGGGACGTCGGGATCAGGCTTATCTTCGGCAGGATGACCTACGATGTTATTTCCAAGGGTGCCTATGAGGGAAAGAGAAGGTCCCAAGAGGGGTATTACGAGACCGTTGAGGACGGAGAGAGATCTCTCAGGGAGCTTATGGAGCTTGAGGGATCCGATGTCGTGGTCGCACCGGCAATTCACAGCATGCACGGTTCCACCGAGGACGCTATCGTGACCGCCCTTCGTATCGGCTACGAGTTGGATCGTCCCGTTCAGTTTCACCTATCGGAGGACAAGGGAGATGTCGACATATCTCTAAATAATTACGGATGTCGTCCTGTTGAGTTCCTGGATTCTCTGGTGAGTTCCGGCAAGGTCCCTGGTCTGGATAAAATGATTGTGTCCGATTGTTGTTGGGTGGACGAAACGGAGAGGGCCTTGATGGCCGATAGAGGGCTTTCCGCAGTATTGAATCCCAGGATGAACGATAGAGTGGGAGTCGGTTTTCCCGACCTTCCAGGCCTGGTCGATTCCTCTATTCCCCTGTTTCTCGGAACCGATGGAGAGGCCAGCAACGACGATCTGTCGTTGGAGAAAGAGAGATCCTTCCTTAGGAATCGATACGATGGGGTTGTCTCACGTCCCGTGATCGATGAGATCGGGAAGGGGGCCTTTGCCTTCGGAGATAGAAAGATCGGACCTCTCAGGCCGGGCCGTCTATGCGATTTCAGGGTGGACGATAGAGACGGAAATACGGTTCATCTTTTCGTAGGAGCCTCCCAGGTAGTGAGAGATGGTCGACTTGTAAAACTCGATTTGAAGTCCGACGTGGAGGCTCCTCTGATCGAGGAGATAGAGAAGATGAGAGAGACGGTGGAAATTTAGCCGTTTCTACCCTATAATACCCCTTGCGATGTGTTTTTTGCCCCGTGGTGCAAAGGCAGCACAACGGATTTTGGTTCCGTCGATCCTGGTTCGAATCCAGGCGGGGCAGCCAATGCCTAATTTCATCAAGAATCATAGAACGCCATAGAGACTCAAAAGCCCGCTAAACAGCGGGCTTTTTTGCTATACTTACGTCAGGGAAAATCATAGGGAACCGTACAAGCGCAGAACCAAACCGTGCAATCTAACGTACAACGTTGCCGATAATACGGTTTCACCGTACAACCCCTGATAGGAGGCGGGCTCATGGCGTTAACCGATGCGGCCATACGAAAAGCCAAGGTAAAGGAAAAACCGTACATGATCAAAGACGAGAGAGGGCTCTACATCGAGATAAGGCCCTCTGGGCGCAGATTCTGGCGATTGCGATGCTGGGAGGACGGCAAGGAGAAAAAGAAATCCCTGGGCGAATACCCAGCCGTGAGCCTTGCACAAGCCAGGCAGCTTAGGGACGATATAAAGTCTTCCGGTCCTCTTGCCGGTGGTACGGTCACCTTCAAGGACCTTGCCGAGGAATGGCTGGAGAAAAGAAAAAAGCCCACCTGCGTTCCCAAATACATCAGGGATCTCTCGTACCGGATGGATACTTTTCTGTTTCCCTATATCGGCGGCAACGATGTACGGTCCATCTCTGCTCCGGCGTTGCTTACCGTACTACGGAAGATCGAGGCAGAAGGGCTGCACGAAACGGCGCACAGGGTCCACCAGCTTGTCGGGCAGGTGATGCGCTACGGTGTGGCCACCGGTCGGTGCGATCGAGATATCTCAGCCGACCTCCGAGGAGCCTTGATGCCACCACAGGTAACTCACAGGGCGGCCATAATAGACCCGCAGGGAATAAGAGGACTTGTCAGGGCGGTTGGGGATCTCTCGTCCGTTGTGGTGCGCCATGCACTCCTTGTCGGTATATATACCTTCGTTCGTCCGGGAGAGCTTAGAAAGATGGAGTGGTCCGAGATCGACGGAGATCTGTGGCGGATTCCTGCGGAAAAGATGAAGATGCGTCGCTCCCATCTCGTACCGTTGTCATTACAGGCGGTAGATTCGCTGGAGAGGGTCCGTCTTTTCTCCGGAGGGGGTAAGTATGTCTTTCCGTCCATACGCACGTCTGAGCGTCCTATGAGCGACGGAACCGTAAACGCCGCTCTTAGACGCATGGGATACGAAAAAAAAGAAGTTACCGGCCACGGTTTCAGGGCCATGGCCAGCACCATCCTAAACGAAAACGGATGGCCGCCGGACGTGATCGAAAGGCAGCTGGCCCACGTGGAGAAGAATACGGTGCGTGCGGCCTACAACCACGCCGAATACCTGGACAAGCGCAGGGAGATGATGCAGTGGTGGGCGGATTGGTTGGATGGGGTGAGATTCTAGGGGGTTGCGTAAACGGGGAAGCTATGTATAATATAAGCAAATAAGCCCCATGTTGGTTCTTCTTGACCAGCATGGCCTCCCGTAGCCGAGGCTACGGGATTTTTTTTAGGAGGGCGTGTTTGATGCGTAGAGTGATTACTTTTGTCGACGGATTCAATTTGTATCACTCAATAAATACCCTTGTAGCAAGAAATGGGTCCTCCTCTTGCTACAAATGGCTTAACCTAACTAATCTTTCTACTCAGTTCTTGAATAAGACCGAAGATTTAAAAGAAGTCCACTATTTTTCAGCTTATGCAAAATGGGATCAAGGGAAGATGGACCGTCACAAGGTATATATTAATCTTCTGAAGGCAACTGGAGTTAAGGTTATATTGGGATCTTTTTTAAAAAAAACCAAGAGGAGTAGGGTTCCTTGTCAAGCTACCTGTTCTCAAGGTAAAAAAAATGGACTTTGCAACAAGAGTTTTGTCACTTATGAAGAAAAATTAACTGATGTCAATATAGCGATTGATATGCTCAAGGCCTGTATAAACGACGAGTGTGATTCTGTCTTTTTGATCAGCGGAGATAACGATTTTGTGCCAGCGCTGCAAGCCATAAAGACATTGAAACCTGCCGTGGAAATATCAGTTCTTTTTCCTCCCGGGGCACGAGCCAAACATTTAGAAAAGGTTTGTGTTGGAAATAAGTTCAGGCATATGCGAATAAAAGAACAACATTTAAAAAAAGCTCTTTTCCCAAAGGTCTTTTCTGTAGCAGGGTCCACTTTTTCTTGTCCATCCTCATGGGTATGAATAAATTAGTAAATAATTTAAGGGCCGGAGCTGGATGCTCTGGCCCTTTGTGCTATCTTGCTAACCGCCGGATGGCGTTGACTATTGTTTCGGTGTTCCAACCGACCATTTCATCGGCGTTTTGGGTGATGGCGCTCGGAATACGCTCTTGTCCCCGGGGTTTTATGCCGAGTATTGGTTTCCACATACGTTGGGCCTCGTCTATTTCGTACTGTATCCACTCGCTGTAACTGGCCCACATCCCCGCTATGACGATTACTACGCTGGCGTGACTTATTTGCTCTGTCAGCGCATTTTTTAGATCGGATTTATTACAGGGGTGTTCTGGGTCTATAACTGGCTTCCACTGTGGGACCGAATAGTCGATTGTCCTTAGATATTTGGCTTCGTTCAGCATGTTAGACAGCTTTTCGTAGCGCTCAGAATATCTCCAAGCATGACTGATGAAGATGTTATAATTGCGCAAACTTGGCATTGCTGTAGCTCCTTTCGTTTTTTAAGATCGAATCGAATAGAGGTGTTTGAAATGCAGGAAATGCGTTGGTTCGAAAAACTACCGGTACGAATAAGGGCTTATCAAACCGACAAAGAGATGGTCATAGACACCCTAGAAGGACCACTTCACGCCTCCATTGGGGACTGGATTATCACCGGCTTACGAGGGGAGCAGTACCCCTGTAAACCAGATGTTTTTGTCAGGTCTTATCGAGAAGTCAACGGCCCATCGTAGGGCTCTTCCCCTCTTTTTTTGATTGTCCGCATAGGTTGTTCCAGTTGATATTCTCGTGAGAGATGATCTCTTCCGTCCTGTGCACCAACAGGGGGAAGGGGTCATCTTCGTCTTTATACGGTCCTGTCTTCGTTTGATAAAAGTAAAGCTCATGCTTTAATACCTCGCTGGTACTCCTGTACTCTATCCAGTTTTCGTGGTAGTTCTGGAGCCCGTGAAGTCCGCCTATCCCGACGAGACATGCTCCGAGAATAGCTATGATGAGCTTTAGACACAGCGGCCCATCCATGAACGAGACTATCACAGGGATAGTTGCGGCCATGGCAAGCTCGCATTTTTTCAGTCTTACGTACCACTTTTTGTTCCACTCGCTTTTGGAGCCATACCAGTTTATTTGATCTTTCAAGCGTTCGTGGATGTATTCCTTTTGAGTCAATCTAGGGACCTCTTCTCTAATGATAGTACGAGATAAAACCCTTGGATTTGCGTGTTCTTTTTTAGGCGTCTTTTTTCCCATGAGTATTTCCCTCTTCCCCTGGTTATTGCACTCGCAGGTATATGTTTTTTTCGTTTTTTTCTTTAAAATCATCAGACCATCTTATCGTGATTTTTTGTTTTAGTGTTGATCCTAAAAAAACACATACTGGCATGCGAACCTGTCCATCAGGTTCGAGGCTCTCTACTGGGAAGGCATCATTGATTTCCTTTTGGGTTAGGAGACTTCCCTTTTCTTTTATATCGTCGACGGTTATTTCTCTTGCAGTAGCTTTCCCGTCATTCCAAATCAGGGCCTTGTAATTTTTTGAACCCGATTGTGAATATTCTGATATTATTTCCCCGCGTATATTTGCTTTTTGAGATGACGCTAGGATTCTAAGTTCCTTTTCGTTATTTAGTTTATATGACCGATAGGAAAAATATAAGGATATTCCTGACATGACCAAAGCAACGGTTGAAATAATATTGCTTGTCTGCATTGCGTACGAGCCCCTTTATGTAAAATCAAAAGTTTATACTACTCCCCCCCGCTCCCCCAGTCACCGGTGCGCACGGCGGAAGCCTTCAGTTCCTTTATCCTTATTTCGGCGGATGGCACTTGGAGCATGGCGTATATCCCTTGGCCTTCGCTTCCTTCAGCGTGATCGGTATCTTGCTCTTCTTTAGGTATGAACATCCATCCGCATGGTACTTCTTTCCCGTCTTGGTGATATAGACAATCGTGTCTCCCGAAGCTCCCGAATCATTAGGCGAGTCCGAGGCTATTACCTTCTTCTGCTTGACTACCTGAGGGGCCGCTATGCCACCCGATACGGCATGGGGGCCGTCGCCGTCCAACGACAGGACGACTATATCGTGGTCGGGATACTGAGATCTTCTGGTGGATCTGGAGGCTATGGAGCTCTCCACCTCGTAGAGCTTCCAGGAGCCCGTCTTTTGGATGCCCATATAGCCGATATAGTCCAGGTTGCTTTTTCGGTTATCGTAGCTGTAATGGCCGCTGTGGAGCCCGACGAGAGGAAAGGCAGTTCCGGTGGGGGAGTCGGTGTTATAGTCCCCAAGGACGAACACGGGGCCCTTCAGCGACGAGACCAGCTTGTTTATCCCTTCGATCTGGGTTCGTCTCTTGGTGTCGTTGTATCTCTGGGCTGTGGCCTTGTCGTCCTTCCCTCTGGTACTCTGGCTCTTCAGGTGGACGTTCACCAGGGTAAAGCGGGTGTTGTCCCAGGTATCCAGGAACGTGGCCACCAGGTTCGGTCGGTCGTTCAGCTTGTAACTCTTGCCTTCGAAGCGGAAGGATGCGTTGGCACCGTAAACATGCGGACCGTCCAGGAGTTTGATCACCTTCTTGTTCCAAAGGAAGTAGAGATCCTGCCTGCCTCCCGTATCATTTCCGGCGTAAGCCCATCCCGGCATGAACTTGGTGACGAAGTACCTCATGGTGGTGTTGCCCTCGATCTCCTGAAGAGCGAGGACGTCGGCACCGGATCCCCGGATTGTCTTCGCCAGAGCGGCGCAGTCGGTGGGGGAATAGGCCTTCTTCCCGGAGACGTTGAAGTACTCTATGTTGAAAGTGCCGATAGAGAGAGCGAAGGAGGGGGTGGCGAGAAGGAGGATAGATGCTAGGATGGCGAATAGGGTTGAATGGAGTTTAGTCATAGGCGGGCCTAAGTTCATTCAATGCCTGACGATAGGCCCTAGCTTCTACAATAAAGTAACCCGAAGAAGGGTGGCACCTTTGAAAGATTTTTTTCTCTGTAACTTCACTAGCTCTTGTTGTTATGTCTTCTTTTAGTTTGCCTAAATTAGTGCAAGCATTTACGATATATGTAGGTCTGTTGTCGGGGATGGTACCATATACGCCTTTTAGTCTTTCTTTAAAATTCTCCATTCCCTCATTTCCCCATGTTTTATTAAAAATATCAAGTTTTATTTTTTTGTTCTCTTGGTTTTGTGTTAGTCCTAGTGAGCATTGGTATTGGATAGCATTGAGTAGGTATATGTAGCATTTTTTCTTGCCATCCATTTGTATTGCCATGCTATCTATGAAGTGATCTTGTATGTTACGGCCTGTTTTCCCATTGGCTGGCTTGGGTGTCTTAAGTGTCTTAAGCTTTTTATTTTTTTTATCGTAAGTTTTAAACTCTCTCCTGTGTGGCGACTCGAGGATTAGGATGAAGCACGGATCATCGGATTCCTGGCTTGGTCTATCATTGGGTGTAAGCTCGTAGCCCTCATTTTTCTCCTCTACAGAAATCCACTGATCTTCGCATTTGCAGTTACAGAACCATTTCTTGTCTTTCTTTTTAGAGTAGCTGTCGAGTATCCCTTCCACGGTTTCTTCGTATCCCATTGCCTACCTCTCCTCCGATCTACTTTCTGTCTCATCCAAGCTGACACTTTCCTCTTCTCGAAGGACGCCTTAGAGGAAGAGGCGTGAAGTGGTTCTGAGGTTAATATCCAAAATTATTGATCTACAAAGTGAATGTCTAACAGCTCCCAGTGATCGTTACCTTTGTAATGCATTGTTGCGATATAGCGCGTTCTGATTATTGCTCCGAAGCTGTTTTGACTGTCGACATAAGATTTTATTACCCAAGTGGAGTCGTTTAATTGTGTTGATTCTCTATCAAAGAAAGGAAAGTCCGCAGTAGATGGAGCTTTTAAGTAGTCTTTGACGAAAGTTTTAGACCATATGAAGGCTCCTATTTCATCTCCTATGTCTTTTTGGGGAACGGATGGCTTCTTATGCTGCTCCCTTGCCGAAGGCTCCACCTGGACTGGTTGGGGCTTGTCTGCTGTTGCAAAAGACACGGCTATCATGAGTGGGATGAGCACAGCCACGATTGCCCAGTCGCTTTTGCTTCCTACAGAAATATGCTCTTTTCCAAGAAGCTCTCCAGAGGAGACCTGATCATCTCTCCCATAAAGGATTTGGCGGACCAAGTCCCTGGTTTCTGGTGTAGCCCCTTCTTTGGTGATCATATGGGAGATCTCTTTGCATTTTTTGCCTGAGATTATTTTTGCCTCTCGGACCTTATAGACGATGTGGAGTAGTTCTGGAACACTGATGTTTTCAGATACTTGATAGGTTTTGAGCGGCGCCCTCTTAGACTCCTGTAGCTTGCTTTGTATGTATCTCTTGGCAATAATTGCCCCTACTGGGATAGCTATCATAGAAACAATAAAAATTGCAGTCCATAACATGAACATGAGACTCATCTCCTGCCCCTATTGTTCCCTACTAAACCGCCACCCCTGGCGATGCTGTTCCACCTATTCTTCTTCTGTCAATATTTCCTCGTAGCCAATTTTTTCTCCAATGTTTTTTAGCATAGATAGCCCGTCGTTATTCTTCTCGTCTTCGTAAATTCCCCATAAAATATCAAACGAAGGAAGATTAGGAACGAAAAAATCATCCATTTTTTTTACATCTTCAATCGAAAAATTGCGTAGTTTTTGCTCGGAAAGACTTGGATTATCCAACAAGCTGTAACAATCATTTTCAGAGAAATCATCTATAATGTTGGTTTCTTTTATCACTTGCTCGTATGTGGGGATATCTTCTTTGCACCAATGAACAAGTTCATCTCTAACTTGGGGGTTGAACTTATAACGACGATCTAAATATTCAACAACAGGAAGGATCAAAAAATGTTTTTTCGCGAGATCTCTTTCTTGGGGGATGAGTCCTAAGTTTAGTCTATATTCTTCGCGTTTTATTTTTAACGAATTCCATAATTTAAACATTTTTTGAATGTCATTTGATAGTTTGGTGCTTATCTTATTATTGCAGAAAAGCCGTTTCCCTTCTGACATGATTTTAATCAAGGCATCCATGTATTCCAGTGATTTTAGATTTGTTTGTAGTTTCCCGAGCCCCATGAAGTTACTCCATTCTCTGGCGGGGTTCGAGTAGAGGAGTTCGATATGTTGTAAGGACAGATATATAGAGAACGCCTTTTCTTTATAGTTTTCTCTTTGTTTATAATGTCGATTGATTTCTTTTCGTATTGCGAGCTCTCTCTTTGTGATGTCTATAGGTAGATCTAAATCGTCAAAGAGGGAAATCATTTCTACAGGTGATTGGTTATGGTTTTCGATAAAATCGAAGACCGCTTTTCGAATAGAATCAATGGCTTCTTGTGTATTCTGAGCTTCTTTGAAGTTAGCTTTTAACTTGTCCAGTTTTGTGTCTCTGCGGTTTTTTTCTTTTTCCCAGTCAGGAAAATCTATCGAAACTGTTTCTGGTCTTTTCTTTTTAAAAAACCACAGCTTAATCACCTTCTTTTTGTTGAAATTTTTGCTCTGTGTTTTTCCTCGCTACGCCCCTGATCGAGGCTTCCCTCCGGTCCAAACCACTTTCCCAACAATATGGAATAGCCCTTCCTCAATGTCCTCAACAGAAAAGGCCCTCGGAGGGTACTTCAACGAAGCGGATCGTAACTCTACGCCTCCGTCGTTGTGAAAATAAACCCACTTTACGGCGCAATTACTGTTCCTTCCAAAGATAACAAGTGCTGGATCTCCGTCGTACACCTCCTCTGCCGGGTTGACAAGCACATACGACCCGTCGACTATCCCCGCATCTTCCATACTGTCTCCTTCAATACGAAGCGCAAAAGGGTACTTCCCCGGATCTACCGAGATGGTCCCCACCATGGACGCTGGCAGAGGGATAAATTCCTCCGCGTCGGCGTAAATCGTAGTCATCCCCCCATTCCCGTATCCCGCACAAGCGACGACGGTTGGTTCCAGTACTGGAAATTGTCTCCATTCCTCCCGCTCGAATAGTTTTTTGAACGGGAAGGTATCGCCTGGTGGGCTGTCCTGTGGGGCTGGATCGTCGGTTTCGCCAATGAGATAAGAAACATTTGTTTTGAGTGCTTCGGCCAATCTTTTCTTAGTTTTATCAGAAGCTCCTCTTTTGCCAGTTTCAATAGAGCTGATGTGATTTTGTGCTATCCCCGCAAGCTCTCCCAGTTCCCCTTGAGACAGATCTAACTTTTCCCTTAAAAATTTCAATCGATCTCCTCTGATAAGTTTTTTCTCCATCTCTGAATATCCCATTTGCCCCACCCCCAATCACAATATCTCATTTTGTGATCTATAAGTGAACCTCCTAAAAGAGATATTTTGTACTTCTTTTAGGGATTATGTGCTTGACATATCACTTTAAGAGATATATTCTCTTGGCAAGAAGGGAGGTGGTTGTCTGTGGACGCAAAGGGAAGAAGGGGAGCCTTAATAGCTTCTCGACGGAAAGAAAGGAACCTTTCCCAAGAATCACTGGGAGAGATGGTAGGGCTCCGTCAAAATCAAATTTCTCAGATCGAAAACGGGAAAAGAGGCATCTCTGACAAGGCGCGGGTGCAAATTGCTGTCGCATTAGACCTTATGGAGATACTTACGCCTCTTGAGGCGGCAGAAATCTCAAACCCTCCCCACCCCCGGGAGAAGGAGGAGGTTACATCCGCCTGATCCCGGAGGCCGGAGGGAGGTCTCTAGCAGGGGGACTCTGCGAGGTGGTGGAGCTGCACGCCAATCTCTATCTCAGGAGCAATGAGCCGGGAGAAGTGCTGCGGTATTTGGAGGATCTGGCAGATGGCAAAGCGGATGACGTAAGCACGGTGGAATATCTGAGGACGATGCAGAAGGAAAACAGGGCCGTAGCCAGGCTTTTGGCCGATGTCGGATTTGAGGAGGAGGTGAAGTGATGAACAACGACTTAGACCTCGCGGCTCAGGACATGTTCAAGCAAAAGAACCAATGCAGGGAGCTTCTTAACCTCATCCAGTTGACCAAAGACCACATCTCTTCCGAACCGATGGATTCCTTGGTGGCCGAGGTTGCGGGATTGATCACGGGACATCTCGTCTTGCCTAAGAGGATCAAGACCAGGCCGAAATCCGGCGTAGGCATTACGAGTGAAAGGACTCTCGACATTGTCACGGCGTTCATGGAAGAAAACTCGATAGGAAGGTTGGTCAGTTCCTCCGAGATAAGGGAAAGACTGATCGAGTGGTGCTCATATTACGGAATAGTCCCGCCGGGCAGGACGAGCACAGGATTTGCGTTAAGACAGCTCGGATGGATTCCACGACGAGGATCAGGCGGACGCCGCATGTGGGCGGCAAGCTGAACAATCAAAAACGAGTTTGATAAGGAGGTGTCTAAATGCCCACGCAGGCGGCGACTTTGGAAGAGACCATAACGGCACGAGTTGCAGAGATGCTGATGCCAATTCTGATTGATGCCGTCAAATCAGGAGTAGGAACGGATCGCCTAGATTCTCTGGAAAAGTCGATAGCGTCTTTGGAAAAACGGATAGCTTCTTTCGCTGTTCAGCCGATGCTTTTGACTCCTGAAGAGGTGAGCAAGATAACCACCTACTCAATCTCGACATTGTACAGACGTGTGGAGGCAGGCAAGTTTCCCCCTCCGTTTGAAAAAGGCGCAATCACCCGTTGGAGGGCAGCGGACGTGAAGGAGTATTTCAATTCTCCTACTCGACAACCATATCACGAAGGAGGTTCAGGTAATGATGACAGAGACAGAAAGGGCAAAGCGCGCATTCGAGGCAAGCGGAACGGCGGTATTTGAGACGAGTGCAGGGCAGGTCCTTATCAAAAACGGTAGCCTCGTAGGCAAGGACGAAGCCATCTTGGAGCTTTGCGAGGCGTTGGCGGACGGAAACCGGCGGGACCCTAGACGAGATCTGATATCTCTACAAGCCATAGCGGAGACAGCCGATGTGGTGGGTAAGTAAACTCGCCAGAGTGATAAGGCGGCGTCTATTCGGTCCTAGGTGGTACGAGATCGACATGAACAGGCTAATGGTCCCCATCAAAGAAGTCCTGCCACCGGGGCAGGTGGTGAGGCTGTACCGGGAGGTAAGGAGATGAACGGAACCTGGGGAAGCATGAAGCTCAAAGAGCTCGAAGACCTTTGTTTTTTGCCATACGAAATGAAGCGTGAGTCTGCCAGAAGGGGCGAGACGAACCGGTTGAGGTTGATCGACGAATACAAAAAATCCCCCGCTTCGGTAGCCGCCGAGAGCGAGGGACAAAGCAAGATGCACCAGAACCTCATTTTAACACAAAGGAGCCGGTGAGTATGTACCTCGATCCACGGAACTATGACAGCTCCTACGACTACTACAGGGACATGGCGAATGAAATAGACAGAGACGAAAGACGGGAATCCCATATCTACGAGGAGATGGACAGAGGAATGGAGGCAGACAAATGGCGTCCTTTGCAGACGACAACCCGAATATGAAATTGGTGCCGGTACCCAACCAACCGACGGCAGTAGATGCGGTCTTCGACGATGAAGGGCAGGGACACGTTTTTGCCGAGGAGGGGCTCCCTCTGGACTACAAAGACGAAGCCTACTCCAAAGCTCAGACGGCCTTGGAGAAAGCGACTCTCAGAGCCGAAGGAGCCAAGACGGAAAAACAAAGGGCCGCGAGCATATACAAGACGCAGGAACGGACACTGCACTACAGCCAAGTCGTAGCTCAGATAGAAGACGCCAGAGTTGCGTCCATCAAAGAGCCTGGAAAAGTCTTCGTTGCCGTGGATCAGCTGGACGAACTCTTTTCAACCCGGGGCAGGACTATACCGGACATTCCTCTGGAAGAGGCGACGTTCCACTGTGCCTTCCTAAACGGCGAGAAAATCTCGGTATCGGACGCCTACGACATGGACCTCGTAGACGAATGCATGGAGGAGGTGTCGTAATGGCGATAAGCCTGAAAAGCACCAGTAGTTTAAGCGCCAACGGAGTAAAAGTTCTGGTCTACGGTGCCGCCGGAGCGGGGAAAACCTCCCTTATCAAGACACTGCCTAACCCGATCATCCTGTCGGCGGAAGGTGGCCTTTTATCTCTTCAGGGGACGGAGATCCCATATATAGAGATCTCCAATATGGGAGACCTGGGTGATGCCTACCAGTGGGTAACAGGTTCGGACGAGGCCAAGACATTTACCTCGGTCGCCCTGGACTCCATATCGGAAATAGCCGAAGTCGTCCTATCGGCAGAGAAAAAAACGGCCAAAGATCCGAGGCAAGCCTACGGGGCCATGCAAGACCAGATGACCGACCTGATTCGGGCCTTTCGGGATATCTCGGGGAAACACGTCTACTTCTCCGCAAAGATGGAGAAGGCCCAGGATGAGATGGGACGCATCATGTATTACCCTTCGATGCCCGGTAACAAGACCGGTCAGCAGCTTCCGTACTTCTTCGACGAAGTCCTCGCCCTACGGGTGGAGAAAGACGCCGATGGAGTATCCCAAAGAGCCCTGATGTGCGAGCCGGACGGACTCTGGACGGCAAAAGACCGATCCGGTCGGTTAGATCCCTGGGAAGTCCCAGATCTTGGGGCAATCATCAAGAAGATCGGAGGCAATTGAAATGAACTGGAGAGGCGACGGCGAGACTCTGGAATCTATGGCCGAGGAGATAGAGAAGATCAAGGCGTACATGGCAGAGGCCAAACAAAGGAAGGATGAGCTCGAGCAGAAGATATGGGATCTTTCCGGTCTCAGCTCACACTTTGAAGGAACTCATTCCATGGAGGCGGGGCGATTTGCGATCAAGGTGAAGGGCAAGATCAACAGACGAGTGGACGGCGATGCCCTCCAGAAGGTCGCACAGGAAGCGGGATTATTCGACTACCTTTCGACGCTGTTCCGATGGAAACCGGATATCAACAAGAGGGAATGGGATAAGGCAAGCCCCGAGGTAACCAACGTATTGGCTCAGGCGATTGTAGCGACGCCCGGGAAGCCATCTATAGAAATCAAGGAGGTATAAATCATGGCACTCTTAGCCCCTGAAACAACCAGAGCGATATCGGCGGTCAAGCTGGAAGAAATCGACAACTATGACCCGATCCCAGCAGGGACATACAACGCGAAAATCACAAAAGTCGAAGTCAAAGATACCAAGGCTGGTACTGGCAAATATCTCAACGTATCCCTTCAAATAACCGGACCGTCTTATCAAGGCCGGATGGTCTTCGACATCATCAACGTACAGAATCCCAGTCAAACGGCGGTGGACATCGGGATAGCGACCATGAAAAAGATAGCTGTCGCTATCGGAGAAACCACCATCCAGGACACCGATCAGATGATCGGGGCCGATGTGGAGATCAAGGTCAAGGTCAAAAACGACAAGGAATTTGGTCCCAAGAACGTGGTCAAGGACTACAAGCCGGTAGGAAGCTCCCCCACGGGATCTCCGACAAACAAGCCGACGAACAGATCGGTCGCTAACGGCTTCAGTCGCTCCGCTTCGACGCCACCGCCCCCTAGCGAAACCGGCAACGTAACGCCTCCCTGGGTAAGAGCGTAAACCATGGAGATCCCCAAAGGACCGTCCATAGCAGAGCTGATCGACGAATACCATCAGGAACACCGGGAAGGGCCGCGCCCCCATCTGGGGGCGTCCCTCCTGGGACATCCCTGCGATCGGTTCCTCTGGCTCTCGTTCCGATGGGCGGTAATCGAACAGTTCCCCGGGCGAATCCTCCGCCTCTTCAGACGGGGACAGATGGAGGAAGCGGTCATAGTGAAAGACCTGGAATCCATCGGCCTTAAAATCCACTCGACCGGAGGAGAGCAAAGTCGGGTCGACTTCGGATCTCACGTCTCCGGCTCAGTCGACGGAATCATCGAGTCCGGTGTGCCGGAAGCCCTCAAGAGCCGCCATATCCTGGAGTGCAAGACCCACGGGGCCAAGAGCTTCAAAACGCTCCAATCGAAAGGCCTCCAGGCGGCCAAGCCGATGCATTGGTGTCAGATGCAGCTCTACATGCACGGGACCAAGATCGACAGAGGGCTGTATTACGCCGTATGCAAGGACAACGACGAGATCTACACCGAGCGGGTCCATTACGACAAGCAGGCGGCTCAGATGTTAGTCGACAGAGGACACAGAATCGCCTTGGTGGAACGGATGCCAGAACCTTTGTCCACAGATCCATCGTGGTACCAGTGCCGATTCTGTCCCTGCCACGATTTTTGCTTTGGCTCCAAGACGACGAAGGAAGTCAACTGTCGGACCTGTGCCCACGTTACGCCGACGCCGGAAGGTACGTGGACCTGCGCTAGAGGCGGGAATTGCGAGATCCCTCTTGATGTCCAGAGAGAGGGGTGCGCCTATCACGTGATCCACCCGGATCTGGTTCCTTGGGAATGGCTCGGCGGATCGGAGGACGGACTATGCGCAAACTACATTATCAACGGCGTCAAATATGCGGTAGGCGAACCGGACGCCAACGTCTACAGCTCCAAGGAACTCCTAGGCATAGCGGAAGGTAGTCAGACTATAGAGGAGGTGGACGTGCCATTCTAAGAGATTACCAGCAGAGAGCTCTTGACCTGCTGTACGAATGGATGAGAGCGAACGACGGTAATCCCTGCGTAGTAATGCCTACAGGCTCGGGTAAAAGCCACGTCATAGCCGGTCTTTGCCTCGATGCTTTGCAGGGCTGGCCGGAGACTCGAATCCTCATACTCAGCCACGTCAAAGAACTCCTGGAGCAGGACGCGGACAAGATATTCAACGCCTGGCCGGAGGCTCCACTAGGGGTCTACTCGGCCGGGCTCGGCAAAAGAGACCTGGGGCGATCCATCACCGTTGCAGGGATACAGTCGGTCAGAAACAAGGCGGAGCAGCTTGGACATATCGACATGGTTATCGTCGACGAGTGCCACCTCATCTCCCACAAGAAGGAAGGGGGATACCGCCGCCTCATAGAGGACCTGACCCAGAGCAACCCCAGCCTGCGAGTGATCGGTCTTACGGCGACGCCTTACCGGCTTGGACACGGTCTCATTACCGACGAACCGGCTCTCTTTTCCACACTCATAGAACCTGTAACCATCGAGGAATTGATAAATCAAGGACACCTTGCCCCTCTCAGATCGAAACTGACCCATACGCTCCTCTCGACCGCAGGGGTTGCCACACGAGGCGGCGAATACGTGGAATCGGAGCTGCAAAAAGCGGTGAACAACGAAACGGACAACGGCTACATCGTCCAGGAAGTCCTGAAATGGGGTCGGGATAGGAAGTCATGGCTTTTTTTCTGCACCGGAGTGGATCACGCCATAGCGATGAGAGACGAGTTGAGATCCGCCGGAGTTACCGCAGAAACGATCCTGGGCAACACGCCAAAGGACGAGCGGGCGATCATTTTGCAAAGGTTCAAGGCCGGAGAGATAAGGGCGGTCACCAATAACTCGGTACTGACCACCGGTTTCGACCATCCGGGCATCGATCTTCTGGCCATGTGCCGCCCGACCAAAAGCCCCTCTCTTTATATCCAGATGGCAGGGAGGGGCATGAGGGTAAAACCTCAAGGCGGTGACTGTCTGGTACTGGACTTCGCCGGGGTCGTATCCTCCCATGGACCGATAACGAGCGTCGCACCGCCGAGACGGAAGGGCGATGGAACGGGAGAGGCTCCGGTGAAAGTCTGCGAGCAATGCCAGGAATTCTGCCATCTGTCGGCAAAGATATGCCCAGCTTGCGGGGCTCCGTTTCCGGAGATCAAGACCCCCCCCGTCAGTCTACACGGAGACGACATCATGGGGATAGAACCGCAGGAGCTTCAGATAGAAGACTGGGAATGGTCGGTCCACATGGCCAAGTCGGGAATAGAGACTTTGAAGGCGAGATACTACGGGCCTCTCTATATAAGCAAGATCGACGAATATCTTACCGTCCTACACGGCGGATATGCAGGACATCGGGCCAACAGGACCCTGCAAAGCATAGCAAAGCAGGCGGGGGCGGATATATCCCAGGCCTGGGACATCGAACAATTAGCGGAGGTGATGGGGAATGCCACCCCGCCAAGGTTTATACGCTACAAGAAAGACGGCAAGTACGACCGGGTTGTCGAAAGATCCTGGAGTGATCCCGTCGGAGCATGACGAACAGCGTTACTTCGTCCAGTGGTTCCGGAGAAGATTTCCGTCGGTACGAATCTTCGCGGTGCCTAACGGAGGAGCGAGAGGGAAGGCCACGGCGGGGAGATTGAAAGCCGAAGGAGTCTCGAAGGGAGTGCCGGATCTATGTATTCCCGAGTGGGCTTTCTGGATAGAGATGAAGCGGAGGAAGGGAGGTGTCCTGAGCCCAGAACAGAAAGACTGGCTCGAATACCTCAACGAATCTGGACATAAAGCCGTCGTCTGTCGAGGAATGGACGAGGCCATTCAAGAGGCCGAGATCCGAGCGAAGGAGGTGCGAGCGTGGCCGTTATCCCATTCCAGCAGCCGGTGAGAACCAACAACGACCCTCCGGAGCAGCAATTCAGGCAAGCTGTAGAACGGGCGGGGCTTACGTCGCCTTCCGATGTGAGGATGAACGGCAAGATCAACCGATTCCATACTGGATCAGGCAAAAAACACGATAAAAGCGGATGGTACATCTTGTTTGGAGACGGAGTTCCTGCGGGAGCTTTCGGTGATTGGAAAGAAGAATATAGCTATACATGGAGAGCCGAAATATCTCGTGAACTCTCCCCTGAAGAAGAACAAACGATAAGAGAGAACATCCGGAAAGCCAGAGAGATCAGAGAGGCGGAGCTTGCTAGGTCTCAAGCTATGGCGGCGGCTACGGTCAAAAAGATTTGGGAAGGTGCCTCCGATGCGACCGAGAATCACCCTTATTTGATCAGAAAGGGAGTCAAGAACCACGGCTTGAAAATGACGAACGGGGATAGGCGTTTGATCATCCCTGTTTACGACTCCACAGGCGAGATGGTCTCTCTCCAGTACATTGACAAAGAGGGTAACAAACAGTTCCACCCGGGGGGCAAGGTTTCAGGATGCTTCTTCATGATCCCCGGCGAAGGTTCCAAAATCTACATGGCCGAGGGCTACGCCACGGCGGCCACGATCCACGAGGTGACCGGAGCCTCGGTAATCATAGGGTATAACGCCAATAACCTCATCCCAGTAGCTCAGTCGATCCGACAGACATATCCGAATAACCCCCTGGTGATTGTCGGAGACAACGACGAATCCGGGACGGGGCAAAAATGCGCAAAAGAGGCGGCAGATAGATCGGGAGCGACGGTAATTATCCCTCCGGAACTCGGGGATGCCAACGATTACCACATGGCCGGTCATGATCTGAAAGAGCTCCTCGAGGGAACGGATAAGCCCGATTGGCTGATTCCCGTTTCCGAGTTCGTAAAGAAGCCAGCTCCCATCAAATGGCTCATAAAGGGATGGGTACAGGCCAACGCCTGCATGATGATGTTCGGTCCCTCCGGATCGGGAAAGACCTTCGTGGCCATCGACATGGCTCTCCGTATAGCCTCCGACATAGATGATTGGCAAGACAACAGGGTCAGACATGGAGGGGTGATCTATCTGGCAGGAGAAGGGCATTACGGCCTCAAGGCGAGGATAGCCGGCTGGCTATCCTACTTCGGAGTAGCTCCCAAGACGCTATCTTTATGGGTTAGTCGGGACGGCTGCGACCTCAACACCGCAGAGGGATATCGGCGGACGGTGGAAAACATCTCCAAAACTGGAATGCCGGTATCCCTGATCGTGATAGATACGCTACATAGATTCCTTCAGGGCGATGAGAATTCCGCCCAGGACGCAAAGACGATGCTGGATGCCTGTTCGAGGCTGATGAGGGAGTTCGATTGCTCCGTGTTGCTCGTACACCACACGGGAGTGGCCCAGGAAGCTCAAAAGAGGGCTAGGGGGTCTTCCGCATGGAAAGGGGCCCAGGACATCGAAATAAGCGTCTGTAACAAGGGTAGTGGAGCTATCACCGTGGAACAGACCAAGTCCAAGGATACCGAGTTGGCACAGCCGATCCAACTGCAACAAGAGGAGATCGATGTACCCGGTTGGATAGACGAGGACGGCGATCAGGTTACTACGGTCGTGTTGAGGGCGAGAGAAGAAGAAACGGACATAGAACCAAAAAAGAAGCTCCCTGAATCGTTGAATTTCGCAATGAATACCTATAGGGAAGCAGCCTATAAAAAAGGCAGACTAACCTCAAAGGGATTTTCCGGCGTCCATCTTGAAGAGTGGAGAGAGGTTTATTACGAGAGGTCGCCTCAAGATAATTCAACGGCAAAAAGACAGGCCTTTTCGAGGGGTAGAGACGGGCTTGTTAAAAAGGGAATTTTAATCGCATCTAACGATTTTTACAGGCCAACCGACGAAATTGAGGTCTCAACTATTGTCCTGTATTTGAAGGAAAACAGAGGTCAAATATAGCGTGACAAGCGTGACAAGAGCGTGACAAGTCACGGCCTGTAGCGTGACAAGCGTGACAACACCCCTTTAGGGGTGTCACGCTGTCACGGTCACGGTCACGGTATCGGAGGCTGACATGATCACTTGGGAAAAATAATTCAGAAGACGAGAAGGAAGGTCGCTGAAATGACAAGTATTAACAGTCTCAAAGACTCTATATTCGTCTTAAGAGAAAGACTGGATAAGGAATATATGGATTCCAGACGTGCAGAACTCCGTCGAGAGATCGCCGTCCTGGAGGAGCAGTTAGCCGCCGAGCGGCGAGTCCTCGAGGAGCGACAGGGGGAGCTGTTCTCATGAGCAAAATGATAGACAAAAGTGGACATTCGGGCAAGAGGCGAGTGCCTGGATACGGGCGATACATCGTCTATGAGGCTGAATTGGACTGCGAGATTATCGGGGATTTCGATACTGAGGAAGAGGCTATGAGGTGCGCTAGGAAGACCAGGAAATGGGACCGTAAAAATGGCTTCAACGAGTCCTCGATCATCGTGTTCAAGCGGATCGCCGGGGGAGAGCTCGGCGCGGATGTTGAGCTGGATGACTAGAGAAAGCGAGGTAGCGTGATGAAGACAGTACGGGACTTGATGGAGCGACTCCAAAAACTGATAGACAAGGATGAGAGTTGGCTAGATGCAGAGGTGGAGGCGCATAGTATCTATCCGCCAGATGAAAATGGGGACGACCCACATAATGGGTACGCTCTGATTATGTGGCCTAACTTTGAAATGACAAAAAAGCCAGAATCAGACTGGCACCCCAAGACAGTCAACCTGGTTTTCGTCAACGACAACCTCGGCGATTTTATGTGATTGGAGGTGGCGTGATGAGCCACACACCGGGACCGTGGGTAATTTACAGAAACAGAAAGGGCCATGTCTCGAAGATTGAGGGAAGCGGAGGGCACAGGATCTGCACATTTCAGCCGTCGGATCAGTTTGTCGAGGGGAATTCACAGATCATCGTTACAGCTCTTGAGATGCGAGACGAGATAGCACGGCTCAAGAAGGAGAAAGCCGAGCTCCTGGAGGCGCTAGAGATAGCGAAAAGCATTATAGACACACGTATAGAGACCCCTGTCGTAGCTGGGTATTCCAAAATAGAGGATGCCATCAAGAAAGCGAGGGGCGAGGAATGACCGGTATAGAGAGACCAACACCAGACGGCGACTTCCTGTACATGGTTATGAGAGATCAAAAGAACGGTATAACGATCGGATTCGAAAATGGTTCTGGGGAGATAATGCCGATCCTCGGGATTGACAACGATGGTTACCTACATCTTGCCAAGCACATTCCCGAATGGACCGGGCTGAAAGTCAATGACGAGGGGCAGATTATCCAAAAGGAGGACCTACGCCATGACCGCACCCCCTGACCGGCCCATCCTCCGCTATCCCGGTGGCAAATGGCGGTTAGCCCCGTGGATCATCTCCCATTTTCCGAGACACAACGTCTATGTCGAACCATTCGGAGGGGCCGGATCAGTGCTCCTCCGGAAGCCCCGAGCGAAGCACGGCGAGGTATTGAACGACCTCGATGCCGACGTGGTGAACCTGTTTCGAGTCCTCAGGTCCGACATGTCCAGGGAGTTGATTCGGCAGGTGGAGCTTACGCCATTCGCACGGGATGAGTTCGACGAGGCTCATGAGACTGCAGCTGACCCGGCAGAAAAGGCTAGGAGGTTATTGGTCCGTTCCTTCATGGGGCAGGGATATTGCATCCTCTACGAGAACAACGGGTTTCGGTCCAAACGGAGCGGAGATAAGAACCCGGCACATGACTGGGTGAGTATTCCCCCTCATATCCGGAAGGTCGTTAGCCGGTTGAAAGGCGTGGTCATAGAGAGCCGTCCAGCCTTAGAGATCCTGGATAGATACGACGGTCCAGATGTCTTGTTTTACATCGATCCTCCATATCCTCACAGTACCAGGACGGACAACGGGACAAAGGCTTATCGCCATGAGCTGACCGACGACGATCATGTGGAATTGGCCGAGGCTCTCCATAGGTTGCAGGGTAATGTGATCGTCTCGGGCTACCGTTGTCCTCTCTATGAGGATCTGTATCAGGGCTGGACGATGGATCAGCGGAGGACAATGGCAGACCGGGCTGTGGAGCGAACCGAGTGCATCTGGATGAGCCCAGGCGTGGCGTTGCAGGGCAGGTTGTTTGAGGAGGCGATGTAGATGGGTGCCCCGTTACTTGACATAAAACCCGAAAGCATACGAGCTACTTTACACGATCGATGTCAAGTAGGCCTATTCGGATGTAGTCAGATGTCAAGTGAACGAGGTGATTTAGCGTAACACTAGCCTGGGGTGGCGAAAGCCGCCGTGCGATCGGGGATGATCGAGCGGCGGCATTATCTGTGAGGAGGCGATGACCAGTATGGGACAGGTCGAACGGCTGACTGGAATAATAGAGCTGTTGATCCAGAGACATCCGCGACCGGCTGATGTTTTGCTGGGAGTAGTGCCTCCTCCGACCGACGATGAGTGGCTGGAGATGCTTCGTGTTGCTCCTGATGATCTGGGTGTTCGGGTTCGGACAAATCCATACACTGATCGGATACTCTCGGAGGTCATAAAACTGGATGAGATCCACCGGCTTATCGACGCTACTGGTTGGGAGTCCATCACCGAAGCGGCCAGGGCGATAAAGGAGTTCTTCGCCGAGGACTGGAAGGTGTTTTGTCTCCATTGTCGCTTTGTTCGTGGAGAGTCCAGAATAAGCGACGCCTCTTCCCTTCAGAAAGTATCCCGCCGGGTGGGGCTATCTCCGAACACGGTGTCCAGGAAGCGCAAAGAGATACCGAGGAGGATAGCCCGTGACGCCCTCAGCGGGTTTCAGGCCGCCATGAAATGGTGACTATAGAATGCTTCATACGTACTCTCTAGGAGCGTTGATATTGCATGATATCGGCGTATGATGATAACGTGAAAGTCAGCTCGGGAGTGCAGGCCCGACTTGCCCGATAGATGGCCCTTACCAATCACAGGTAGGGGCCTTCGTCTCTCTCTGGCAAATTCGCGTCGTCTAGGCCGTCCTTTTGTTTTTTTTGAGATTCCTCTTCTTCCTCTTCGTTTCTTTCTTCCACGGTCTTTTTCTTCTTTTTGACTAGATCATCGCTGATGCTTTGTTGGATTGTCGCTTGATATTGGGCCCCTTCTTGATCTTGTTTTTCTTTTAAACGCTTATCTTCTTTTTTTCTGTTCTCTTCCTCTTCCTTTACTTCGCTAGAAACGCCTAAGGAAGGTTCTTGAGAAATAATTGATGACTCAGTTTCGTAATCATTGTCGCACTCCCATTTGGTAGCGTCTTTTATTTTACATCCTTTGGGTTCATGAAATTTTGCATGCTCGCATGTTGGAAGGCATTCTTCCTTAGTGTTGCTTAGACAGCGATCGTGAGGTTGCCTGTAAGACTCTTTGTCCATTTTATCCTCTCCTTATTAGGGTATGGGCATATTGTAGGGGAGTAGTTGCGGAAAAAACAAATCGATTCCAGAAGAATTTTTAGGAGGTGACCGCCGTGGCAAAGAAGAAGCTCACTGCTAAACAAAAAGCGTTTGTCTCTGAGTATCTCGTCGACCTGAACGCCACGGCGGCGGCCATCCGGGCCGGTTACTCTGAGAGAAGTGCCAGGAAGATAGGCGCAAACCTGCTGACCTTGCCCCATATCCAGGCGGCTATCCAAGAGGCGATGACGGAGCGTCGGGAGCGGGTTGAGGTTACGCAGGATTATGTCCTCACCAGACTCAAAGCGGAGGCTGAGTTGAAGGGCAAGGGTGCGTCGCACGTGGGCAGGATTCGAGCCCTGGAATTGCTCGGCAAGCACCTGGGGATGTTCGTGGATCGGTCCAAGATAGACGTGGAAGGGGGGCTGGAGATCTATGTGAGCTATGGCGATGAAAAGGGTAACGATTGAGTTCAATTCGATTTTTCGGGTAGCAAACAACTGCCGGAAGCGATATCGGGTCCTAAAGGGGTCAGCCGGGTCGGGGAAATCCGTCAATATAGCTCAGGACTACGTCCTAAAACTGATGGATCCTCGGTACAAGGGAGCGAACCTGTTGGTGGTCAGGAAGGTGGAGGGCTCCAACAAAGACTCCACCTATGCCGAGCTTCTTGGGGCGATCTCTCGCACCTGTGGAGATAAAGCAGACCTGATCTGGGACACCACCACAAACCCTCTCCAGATGACCTGCCGGATCACCGGAAGCCGGATCATTTTCCGAGGTATGAACGACGCCAGACAGAGGGAGAAGGTCAAGTCCATTACCTTTCCGACAGGTAAGCTCACTTGGATCTGGATCGAGGAGGCAACAGAGCTGGAGGAGTCGGACGTGGACATTCTGGACGACCGTCTAAGGGGTCTCCTGGATAATCCAAATCTCTACTATCAGATCACCTTCACCTTTAACCCGGTGAGTGCCTCTCACTGGATCAAACGGAAATACTTCGACATCACCTCGCCGGATATCTTCACCCACCATTCTACGTATCTGGACAACCGATTCATCGATGAGGCGTATCACCGCCGCATGGAGCTCCGTCAGGTCCAAGATCCCGACGGCTATCGGGTGTATGGGCTGGGCGAGTGGGGCGAAACTGGCGGCCTGATCCTCTCTCGTTACGTAGTGGAAGATTTCTGTCGGGACAAGGGTCGTTTCGACTTTATGGTCCACTCTCAGGACTTCGGTTTCAACCATGCCAATGCAATCCTGACGGTAGGGTTCAGGGACGGCGAGCTTTATATCTGCGACGAGATCTACGTCTACGAGCACGACACGACGGAGATCATCGAGATAGCCCGCAAAAGGGGATTGGATAAGCATCTTCGTATGTGGTGTGACTCAGCCGAGCCGGATCGGATCAAGATGTGGCGGAAGGCTGGATATAAAGCACTAGCCGTAAAGAAGGAGTCTGGGAGCGTCAGGGCCCAGATAGATTATTTGAAGGGACTGAAGATCCACATACACCCCGATTGTCGCTGGACCTTGAAGGAGATCCAGTCGTGGAGATGGAGGAAGGACGGAAGAACCGGACTTTATGCCGACGAGCCGGTGGAGTTCTTCGACGACGCTATGGCGGCTTTAAGGTACAGCGTCGAGGACCTGCGTAGGAGAAAGGCTAAAGGTAAACCTCGCTCCGGTGGCTCTCGCATAGCTCCCAACCTTTTCGGATAGAAAGGAGGTGTCTTTTTGGCAGAGGTGAAAGAGAAATCCAAGGTATTTGGGTTCGGGTATTCCGATCTGGCGATGCAACTCATGAGCGCTATGGATCAGCCTGTGGCGAACAACGACTACAAGGCATCTCAGTACAAGGAGATGCTGAACGACGAGACCATAGGGACCGGAATGGAATACCTATGTTATTCCATCGTCGGCAAGATCCGGGGCTACTCCCATCCCGACGAAAAGATAAAAGACCTGATAGATAACTGCCAGATGTCACTCAGGGGGACATTGGAGGAAGCCAGGCGAAGCCTTTTAGAAAACGGGCTCGGATACGGATTCGGCGTATCCGAGTTTTCTCTTTTTGAGAATAACGGGGCTTTGTCTTTATCGTCCCTCCAGTCATACGATCCCCAGACGTTGAAATTTATCTTCGGCAAGGGGGAGGATAACGCTATCAGAATAGCGAAGATCAGACAGTCGGCGGGGGGCAAGGACTTGGATATCCCCGTCGAAAAATGTGTTGTCTACCGCCACGGGACTGGGAGTACCCCCTACGGAAGATCTCGGCTTCGACGGTGCTGGAGGTGGTATGCCTTCAAACGAGCGATACCGAAGTTTTGGGCGGTGGCTCTGGAAAGGTTTGGAATGCCCGCGCTTGTAGGAAAATCTGAGGATACGGAGCAGATGGACAAGATCCTTAGCGGGGCTCATTCAAAATCACATTTTGCCATAGGGCTGGAAGACGAGATTTCTACGCTTAACGGAGGAACTTCAGGGAACGGTACGACGATGGGGACAGGATACGAGCAGGCGCTATCTTTCTGCAACAAGATGCTCTACCGAGCGATGTTCCTCCCCTCCCTCCTGGAAGGCGGCGAGGGCGGAGGATCTTATTCTCTTGGGGCGATACACTGGCGGATGTTCAACGACGCTTGCCTCTGGCTTGCTCGTGAGCTTGCAGAGGTGGAGATAGAGCAACTATGGCGTCCGATCATCGAGTGGAACTTTGGTCCTCAAGAAAGCTACGGTGAGCTGGATGTATCGGACTCTGGGACTCCGGACGAAAAGAAGATCATGTCCGAGGTGTTCTTGAACGCCGTCAACGGCGGATACATCTACCCTGATGAAGGGGATGCCGAATGGATGCGAGAGCGTCTTGGTTTCCCTGAAGAGCCGGAGGGTGGTGAGGCGGTACCATGGCGGTCCAGACTTTTGCGGAACAACTCTCTCGCTGGAAGCAAGGAGAGCGAAATGACACCCTCGAAGCCAGAGTAAAGGCCCTCCGACGGACAGGGCGAACCCATGCCAGGCTATGGAAGCACGTCACGGCGAAAGCATGGAAGGCGGTAAAGCCCTGGATAGATAAGGCAGTCAAGGAAGGTAAAGACGGAGGCATCCCCATGGGGGACAACGGGCCAGAGATAGAGAAAGCTCTCATGTCCGGGATGCGTAACGCGGTAGAGGCCGGATACAGACAAAGCAAAAGAACAATCCGGGAGATAACGAAGACTGTCTCCCTGTCGGACGACTGGAACGATGTGTTACCGGAAGAGGCGTTGTCTTGGCTTGACCGGTATGTTCCAGAGCTGGCGAGAGTATACGAGAACGCCGTCCTGGAAGAGGTCCGAGAGGTTATCTCCAGATCCTTGCGGGAAGGCGTGACGAATAGTTTGACTGCGACGGAACTGGGGAGAGTCAACCGCCAACTTTCAAGGTTCGCCCGAAGTCGACTGGAGTGCATATCCAGGACCGAGGCGATGAGGGCCTATTCCATGGGGTCTCTCCGGTCGGCGATAGACTCGGAGGCCGTGGTTGGATTTGAGTTTTCTGCGGTACTGGATAGCCGGACCTCGGAGATATGCCACGCCAGGGAAGGAATGCGCTTCCGCATAAATGACCCACGGCTTGCACACAACACGCCGCCTCTCCATCCCAATTGTCGGAGTGTCCTCCTCCCCCTGACGGCGGAGGAGTTCCCGGATGGGATAGAGGAAGACACCAGGATAGATAGATTGCCGGATTCCACACAGCGACCGATAGATATAGAGGCAGTTAGGAGCGTGCTAAGTTTTAATGGTAAAATGACTGGTATGAAGAATATCGATATCGTGATCGATAGCTTGACGTCGTGTCTTTTGTTTAGAGCTACAGGCAAAAAGGTAGAAACCGAGTTCTCCCCGGCGACCCCTTCTAACCTGAAGGCTTTGAAGAAAAAAGGTTGGAAGTTCAATTGGGAAAAGGAACTTGGTGAAGGCCGAGAGGTTATTCAGCTCACGTTGGAAGGTGAATATGAGATCCAGGGATTAGTTTCTTTGGAACCTCAGCCAAGCGGAGGGTGCGTTTATGTGCATCTGGCTGAGTCTGCACCTCACAACATAGGTAAAAATGGTAAAATGGAAGGGGTAGGAGCGCATCTTTTTGCGATAGCGGCTCAGCTGAGCGAAGAAAAAGGATTTGAGGGATTCGTTGCGTTTGAATCAAAGACGAATCTTATCGATCATTATCGTGATAAGCTGGGGGCGAAGCAGCTCGGTAACTCCACTCGGATGTTTATCGACGAATCTTCTGCCAGAAAATTGATAGATACGTATATGCATGGAAGGAGGGTCCAGGATGATTGACACAAAAGTTGTCAAGTACATAAAAGAATATGGTACTTTGGACAAAGTACTTGCCGATGGGCGTTTAACCATGGATTCTCGGGGGGCTGCTCCACACATACGAGTTCGAGATCTTGCTCGATGGTGTGAAAGTCAAGGGAGGGCTACGAGTTCTCTTTCTAAAAAGGAGATAGACGCCTTTTCATACTGAGTGATAAAGCCTCTCTTTCATGAGGGGCTTTTTTTGTTCTAAAGAGGAGGAGTCGCAATGAAGCTTGAAACGAAAGAGCTTGTCCTGGCGGCGATATATGCAGAGTACCAAAAAGACCTGCCTCAAATGGAGAACATCAGCCCCGAGTCTATTGGGATCGATTCTCAGGTTTTTAACGTGGCGATCTGCAAACTCGAGAATGAGGAGTATATCAGGGACGCTGTTATGGTTTTTGCGGGGGAGGAAGCGTTCCCAGTAGTCGTCCGAACCTCTAAGGTTAAGATAACCAATGCTGGAATCGAATACGTCGAAAGGCTTTTTGAGATAGAAAGATCTTCTCGCCGATATGACAAGCTGCGCAAGGTGACAGAAAAGCTGGTGGATAACGTTGCTTCACAATTCCTCATCGGCTATATAACGCAGATCCTCGCAGGATTCTAAATAAAATATCTATTACGCAAGAGCTGTTTCCTCTTCTTTGAGAGGCGGCTCTTTTTTTGTGCAAAAAAAAGGAGGGTCGGCATATGCCGGAACTATTGACGACACAGGCGATATCTCTGTCGGAGGAGTTGCTGTACAACGCCTTGCCGATAGGGAAGTTTCACGATCCGAGATATGGGGAGGTCAACATAACACCGGACTTGGTGACAGGCTTGGCGGCAAACATGGGGAAAGCCCCCTCGTATCCTCCTCCTGTCAAGATCGGACACGGCGACGGAGCACCGAGCCCCGGAGTGGTGAAGGAAGCTATAGCGAAACCGGATGGTTTGTACCTCCGGATGGAGGTGGACGACAAAGCGGCAGAAGAGATCAGGAACGGGCGATATCGGTACATGAGCGCCGAATATACGCCGGACTATACGGACAAGAAGACGGGCAAGAAGGTGGGGGCGGCTCTCCTCGGTGTCGCACTGGTGAACCAACCAGGACATCCGGGAGTGAAGCCCCTATTTTTGAGCGACAGCGGAGCATGGGAGCAGGGGGAATCTACGGAACCGATGAACGACCCGGCTCCGGCCCCTGACGACAACGAGAAAGGTGGCAAAAACATGGACCCGGAGAAGATAAAAGAGCTAGAGGCGAAACTGGCAGAGCTGGAGGCCAAGAACAAGGAGCTGTCCGATAAGGCGGAGGAGAGCAAAAAGCTGGCGGACGCTTCGGAGGCGGAAGCGGAAAGGCTCCGGAAGGCAAAGCACGAGGCAGATGTAAAGGCTTTCTGCGACGGCTGGGTGGGGAAAGGCGTTCCTCCGGTCGTCATGGACAAGATCCGTCCTGTGCTGATGGCTGACGACAGCAAAGTTATCAAGCTATCCGATGACAAGCAGACGGATCTCAAGACCCTGTTGAACGACGTCCTGGGATCTGTACCGAAGATCTCCCTATCCGCCATGGGCGACCCTGCGGCAGAGGCGAAGGTCGAGGCTACGAAAGCGATTGAGCTGGGAGACAATATAGCGGCTTGCGCGAACGGGCCGAAGGAGGAGGAATAATCATGGGTGTACCGAACTACGGAAAAGTAGGGGAATCCCCCAGGATCAAGGCCCTGATCGTTGGGGCCCTGGACGCGGCTACAAGGGCGGTTGGCATCGTAGCCAACGCGGGAGAGACAGAGGTCTCCTTCGAGAAGGGAGCCATCCTCGCCAAGGGGTCGGACGGAAAATATACCCTCCTGGCGGTGGCAGATCTCGACACGGCTATAGCGGCTTTCCCCGGGGAGACTTTCGCTCTCCTGGAGGAACCGGTCACGATCGCCGCTACGTCGGAAGTAAGCGCGCAGGTAGTTTTGAGGGCAGAGATCGCTAAAGATCTGGTCCTCTTGGAGTCCACGGCGTTCGAGGAGCTTGAAGCCGCTGTCCAGGCGAAGGTTGAAAATCTCTTGCTTGGGTCGGGGCTCATCCCCAGGACGATAAAGAGATAAAGAGATAAAGGAGGAATACCTATGGACCCTTTGGAGCTCTATACCCCGGCAACTCTCACGCACTCGATCAATAGGATCAAGCCGGAGAATCTGTACCTATCAAAGATCCTCGGCAAGGGAGTCTCGGTGAAATCTCCTACCGAGACGGCTATGTTTGACGTCGAACACGGCAGAAGGGATCTCGCCCCCATGGGGAACAACGGAGACCCCGCCACCAAAGTCGACTTTGCGGAAAGCTACAAGACCTACACCGTCACCCCTCCTCAGATCTTTTTGGAGGATACCATCAAGGCGTCGGACGTGGCCAAGCTTCGCATGGCCGGACAGTCGCCCATCATCCTGGGGTCTGGGAACAGTGACGGCGTAGTCGCGGCGTTTAACGATATGATCGCCAAGAAACAGAAGAACCTAAAAAGGTCTATCGCCAGGCGGATCGAGTGGATGTTCTCTCAGGCTCTCGGCACTGGCGGGATCGATTATACGTGTGCCTCCTCCGGACGCTCCTTCTCGGTGGACTTCGGCGTACCTGCCGGGAACAAGTTCACCGTATCGGAGAAGTGGGACGCCTCCTCCAGTGCTGGCGATCCTCTGACACAGTTTCCGCAGTTCCAGCGCACCTTTGCGGCCCAGAACGGTGTCAACCCTACGGTAATCATTGCCGGGACCGCCGCCGCTGATGCTTTCCGAGCCAACAGCAACGTCAAGAGCTGGCTCAAGAGCGCAGGGGTCCAGCTCCTCCAGATCAACCAGGGCATCAAAGAGGACCTCGTTACTCCGGTCGCTCAGATCCCCGGAGTCGGGACGATGGTCGAATATGCGGCCTCCTATCCGGCTGACGGAGCTACCCCGGCAAGCCCTTATATCCCGGAGGATTGCGTCATTCTGACCCATCCTTCCCTCTGGGAAATGCACTATGGGGCTGTCAGTGACTTCGACCTTGGGGAGAATCCCCTGGCGATGGTGGAGCTATACAGCAAGATCAAGGTCTCTCCCGACGGCAAGACGAAGAGCCTGTACGTGGAATCCCACCCCTTGCCGGTCCTGACCTGCGACACGGGAATCATGGTCATCAAGGTCTGCGGATAGGGTTATGTATTGCACGGTGGCAGACGTGAGGGGGGAGCTATATCTCCCCCTCGTCACCCAGATGGAAAGGCAGTTCGGCGAGGAGTTGCCTTCCTACCTGGAGGGGCATATACGAAGGGCGGATGACTATATCGACGCCCGGCTATCCAGGAGCTTCACCGTGCCGTTTGATAGGCCGCCGACTGTGGTCGTAACCATTTCGGCTAAGCTGGCGGCTTATTTCGCCACGGCGCATTTCTCCGAGACAGAGGAACTCTCGGAGGACAAATACAAGGCGGCCAAGGAAATGCTAACGGATCTCCAGGTATCGGGCGTCTTGCCCGGCGAGCAAGAGGAGGCTCCCCGAGGGCTGATCCGAGGGGGCGGGGCGGAGCAGGTCTTCACCGACGACGCTATGTCGGATTGGTGACGGCATGAAGATAACCATGGAGGTCATCGGAGCGGATGCGGTACGGAAGGACATTATGGAGATCGCCAAGGCCCCATCGACAAAAAAGGTCTGGAAGGCCGTTGCTCAGGTGATGAAGTCGGAGTCTCTGCGATGTTTCAGAGAGCAGAGGGCCCCTGACGGGACGCCGTGGCAGAAGCTGTCGGAGGGGACGCTCAAGAGCCGGGCGTATCGCAGGACGAGAGGATACAGGAAGAAGCTCAAAAAGATCTACGGGTATCAGTCCAAGGCGTTTATGCGGTCCAAGTCCGGGGCCAAGATCCTCATGGACACCGGCAAGCTCCGGGCCTCCATCGCCACGAAACACAGCAACGGCTCGGCCATGGTGGGGTCGGTCCTCTCCTATGCCAAGGTCCACCAAACAGGGGGAAAGCACATCCCCGCCCGTCCATACCTTGGGGTATCCGACTCCGGGATGGATAGAATACGGGGCATTATCCTGCACCACGTAAAGGAGGCGGCGTGGAAATGATGAAAGAGGCTCTGGAGTACCTGCTTGCGGGGATCTCCAAAATGGACGATCTCAGGGACTACCTGGAGGGCAAGTGCGGGAAGTCCTTGGTCATAACGGCGAACCCGAGGGAAGCGGTCCCGCCTAGCGTGGTGGTTGTCCCCTCAGCGGGAGAGTATCCCCTGAACGGGGGACGGGGCACCTGCGAGGCAACCGTGATACTGGTCCTCCCGCTATTCGATTCTCTGTCTGCAATAGACGCCTGTACGGTGGCGGATCTCTTTGGGGAGACCTTATACCAGGCGGCAGGACGAGGAGACAGGGGAATGAGGCTCCAGGGCGTCACCTTGGCGGGTCTGGAGATGGACGACGGAGACGGTCTCTGGACGGCGACTTTCTCCGTTTCGATAGCTCAATAGGAAGAGGTGGTTTTGGATGGCAAACGTAAAGAACGCTAACGATATCCTGATAGGGACTGGGCGGCTCTACCTAGATGGCTACGACGTGGGACAGCTGGATGGAGATCTCCAGTTTGAACACGGGAAGGAGTATTTCGAGAAAAAGTCCGGGTTCCCGGCTACGACCGTCAAAAAGGTGCTGACCGGGGAGACCTACACGAGCAAGTTCGCACTGTTGGAGGCGAACCTGGACACGATACGCCGACTTATGCCCGAATACTCGGAGGTTACGGAGGCCGCGGGGACGGGCACGGCTACGGACGAGGTTGTCTCCATTTTCGAGGGGAGCCATTCTGCCCTGGCCCACGGCAGGATCTCGGCTATAACCTCGGTCGTGACCGTCGATGACAGCACGTCCTTGGTCGAGGGGACGGACTATTACATCGACCGTCTGGCTGGCACGATCTACAGGGTGGGCTCCTCCACCGCCGTCACGGACGGGGAAGACGTAAAGGTCACGTACGACTATGAGACCTTTGAGGGCTCCGGGATCGGGTTCGGCGGCTCCGGATCAAGTGATAAGACGTTCCGTGTGGAGTTCTGGCACAAGAGGACCGACGGGCGATACCGCTGTATCAAGCTCTGGAAGTGTCAGGTAGACGGGAACTTCTCCGTTACCTTCAAGGAGTCGGAAGACAGCCCCATCGACGTATCCTTGACGGCCCTGGCGGACAGCACGAAACCAGCAGGGCAACAGCTGGGAGTACAGATGGACCTTGACGCCACTGCCGCCCCTGATGGAGGTTGGTAGGCATGAAGGTACGGGAGATCCTCCGGCCTGATGCTATCAAACAGAACATTTTCGGGGAGGTCCACGAGCTCAAGCGGCTCAGTCTTGGCGATCTCATGGAACTGGTGGGGTTGATAGATCCGGAGGCGATGAAGACCGGAAAGCCTATGCTGATATTGAAGAGGGGGGGGGAGGCCCTGGATTTTATCCTGCGGACCTCCTTCCCCTCTTTTGATGGCTGGGAGAGCTTCCCTCAAGCGGAGATCCCCTACATGATCGAGCTGATATGGGAGTCAAACGACATCCCGGGGCTCCTCAAAAATTTTACGGAGCTGGCGGAGAGGTTCAAGGACAAGCTCCCCGCCTCGTTGCAGGGATAGAAGACGACATAGGACTCGTGGAAATGCTGTTGTTTTTGTCGGCCAAGTTCCATATCGACGAGGACACGGCGTTAAATCGCTGGTGGGCCTGGAAATTTTGGCTCTACGCTTCGGCGGCTCCACGGGTCCTCTTGGCATTGTCTGGGGTGTCAGAGGAGGACGAGGACGAACAAGAGCCCCAAGGGGAGGGGCTGTCCTCCGATGACTTGGTGGATATGGGATTGATAGGAGACGGGAGGTGACGGTATGCCGGGTGGCGGAGAAATATGGATCAAGATAGGTGCGGAAGTATCCGGGGCAGTCAAGAGCCTGGACGGGCTCGCCGATAGCGTCGGGTCCATGGGGAAAAAGATCTCTGGGATGGGCAAGAGCATGGGGACGGTTTTTGACCCTCTCATGAAGGGGCTCACCGCCGGAGTCGCGGCTGTGTCCTCCACCGTTGCAGGGTTGACCGCCGCCTCTCTCTCCATCGGTGGAGATTTCGAGGAAGCCATGTTGAAGGTGCAAGGGGTCTCCGGCGCGACTGCGGAGGAGCTCCAGAGCATGACCGACGTGGCCAGGCAATTGGGGGCCGACCTTCCTGTTTCGGCCTCCGACGCGGCGTCTGCCATGTATTCCCTCTCCTCTGCCGGGTTCAACGCCGGGCAGGTCATGGACTCGGTCCAGAGCGTCGTATCCCTTAGCATTGCGCAGAACTACGACCTGGGAGAGTCGGCGAACGCCGTGGTAATGGCACTCAAGAGCTACAGCCTAGAGGCGTCGGAGTCGGAGAGAGTTACCGACGTGTTCAACAACTCCATATCATCATCCATGATGACCATGGAGAAATTCCAGAGCGCGCTAAGATACGTCGGGCCCGTGGCGTCAAAGCTGGGGCTGTCTTTGGAGACTACAGCGGCGGCCATGTCCACTCTTGCCGACGCGGGGCTTGACGGGTCCCAGATAGGGACGAGCCTCCGGTCAGTCATGCTGAAACTGATCGACCCGACAGACGAAGCGGCCAAGGTGCTAAGTCGGTTGGGAGTGAAAGCATACGACACGGCGACAGGGAAGCTCCGCCCCCTGGACGAGATTTTTAGACAGCTGAAAGACTCGGGCATGGACGCCGCCGATGCCGCGCGTATCTTCGGAACAGAGGGGGCTACGGCGGGGCTCACTCTGGCGGGAATGGCCGATAAGCTCAAGGACCTAGAGGCCCAGATGGGCAAGACTGGCACGACTCAAGAGCTCCTGGCGAAGCAGATGGAGAGCTGGAACAACAAGCTGAAAGAGGTCCAGTCTGCCCTCAGCGAGACGATGATGATTACCTTTGACGGCATGAAGGAAAACGCCAAGGGCGTTATCGGGACCGTGAAGGAGATCATAGACTCCTTCAACACGTGGGCGAAAGAGACCGGAGTCCTCGGCGACTCGGTAAAGGCGTTCTTCGACGGGCTCGGCTCCGGCATGGGATCGGTCGATGAGTTCAAAGACAAACTGAACAGCCTGGACGTTGAAGAGATCTCCAAAGGGTTCGAGAACTTTGGCGAGGGAGTCTCAAAGCTCGTGGGGGCGTTGAAGGATTTAGGAGACATGATCCCCTGGGGCTGGTTGATAAACAACTTCAAGGGCCTTGCCCTTGCCATCACGGGACTTTGGGCAACGGGAAAAATTATTACTGTTTGCGGGAACATTGCCCTGTTGGGGGAAAAGCTTATCTGGCTTTTGAATGCGGCTATCATCCCCCTGATGACCACCCCTCTGGGCGGCTTGTTTGCGGCGCTGGGAGTCACTGTGGGGGTACTCACAAAAAAGCTATATGACTTCTCCAAAGCTCAAGACGAAGCCTGGGACGCAAAAGAGAGCGCCGACCAGATGGAGGAAAACGCCCGTAATTATACCGAGGCGGTCAAAGGGAACGCCGAGGCCCTGGCAAAACTCCCCCCGTACTATCGGGAAATGGCGGATGCGTCCATCAAGGCGAAAGAGGAAGCCAAAAAGTCGGCAGAAGAGACTCAGCGCAACATAGACAAGATGAAAGAACAGGCCGAAGCTGGGACGTTCTCGATCGAGAACGTCATGGCGGTCTATGGAGACAAGATAAAGCAACTGGCCCAGGAAGCCGGAAAAGCAGGGCAAGACATAAAGAGCTACGTCCTCCAGGGGCTGGGAGATATGCCGGAGTCGACGAGGAAAGTCGTAGCCCAGGCGGTGGACCTGATGGGCGAGGAGCTGGGGAGAGGAAATGACGCCCTACAGAAGGGGTTCTCTCCTCTCGGCGTAGACGAGCTGGGGGCCGCCTTGGAAAAGGTCCGGGCGATGTCCAAAGAGGTCCAGGCCAAGGGGAAAAAGGCTATGGAGGTCTTTGGTCTATCGTCTTCTGAGGCTGGGGCCGTCATGAAAGAAGAGCTCTTGAAGACGGTCATTGGGATAAAAGACCAGTTCGAAGAAAGTAGCCCGTATATGGCTACCGCTTTCGTGTCTGCTATGGAGAAGATGGGGATGTCTGGAGGAGATGCCCTTATAAAGGCAGTCTCATCCAAGCTCAGAGGTGGAATCGGAACGCCCTTAGAGGAAATGACAGATGGAGAGGCGTTAAAACAAGCTCTAAAAAACCTGGATAAAAATATACTGGTCGCCCGACAGCAAGCGGAAGAAGCTATTTCCAGCTTTGGGACCCCAAGAGATAACGCAATGGAGACGTTCCGGGAGCAGGTGATAAAAGAGGCTTCCCATCTGGAATCGGAGCTCAAGAATAAAAACCCGCATCTGGCAGACGCCTTTGTACGGGCGTTGACCGACGCAGGGAAAAGAGGAGGAGGAAAGCTCTTTGAAGAAATTTCAAAGGCTTTGAAAGCGGCGAAAGATGCAGGGGAAGCAGAACTCTCGGGGATTGCTAAGACGTCGCAGGAAGAGAGCTGGATCGACGGCAAAAAGACACTTTTCCAGGGGGGCGATTTCGCTCAAATAGACAAGGAGGTCCAAAGGATAAAGGCGCTCGTCTCGGCAGGATATCGACAAATGAACGAAGAGAACGAGAAAGAAATTGTTACCTCCTGGACGCAGAACGGGAAAGCCGTTACCGAGGTTTTTGATAAGACTTTTGCAACTATACGGAGGCAGTCGGTAGATCTTTTTGACAGCATATCCTCCAAAAAAGCAGACGGGGCGGCGAGCCCCGCTTCTCCCGTAGGAATAGGTTTTGATGGAGGAGAGCCCATGAAAAACCTAAAATCGGTCGGGGCCACTCTTTCAACAGAGGCAACCGTGGTCGTGAGAGAGATCCAGGGAGTGTTATCCCGGGGGTTGTCCTCTATGGAAATTCCCCTTTCGGGAATCACAAAAAGTCTGTCTGTTTCTGCCGGAGTTATGGGGGAAACCATTGTAAGGGGGATAAATCAGATTCTTCAAAAGTCTGCCCCTGCGCTGGAAGCCTCTGGCACGATACTGGGAACTGCAATGGGGAACGCCATGGCAAAGGGGATAGATAGATCTCTCTCGGCCTCTTTTGCAAGATTAGAGAAAAAAATAGCGGGGATGCAGTCGTCGATAAAAAACAGCTCTTCCCAAGCCGCTACTAGCGGGACGACGGGGACGCTTGCCCAAGAATTGGCCGAGAAAGGGGGAGGCTTGTGATGCAGGAGATACAGTTCGACGAGCTTGTCCCCCTGTACCAGCCCACACCGGGGAATTGCACAATGACCCCCAAGGTTTTGACCTCTTATAAAAGGGCTTTAGACGGGACTTTGTTGGCGATAGGGACGGCCCGAATTGTAAGGACATGGAGGGTTGTCGCCCCCTGTGGAGACATAATGCCCCTACTCCTGAACAAGGGGGTAACCCCTATATCCTTTACCGACAGGGATGGAGAACGCGCGAATGTCTACATAACGGGGATCTCTGAGATAAGCCAACCGACGGCGCTAATCGGAGAGTACGAGATCACCTTGGAGGAGGTGGAGAGCCGGTGGCAATCGAGCTGAATATGTCAAAGTGCTTGGCCTTGAACGCAAGGGCGAACCGATTCGGGATTATCTCGGGGGAAATTACGACTTTGGAAGATATCCCCGTAGGGACAAGTATAACCCTGCCTTATGCTTGCTATGTATCAGGGAGAACCTTTGACGAAGCGACGGGGATCTACACTCTCTCTGTGTCAGACCCTGCAACGGCTATACTGGCAGAGGTTTTGATCGGGCCGACTGACGGGGGAATTGAAGAGTTTTATCTTGCTGATACAATGTTCTCCGTGTTGGAACGGACAGGGTTCTCAGTCAGTTATGGGGGGGTTTTCTTCGGGAGAGGATACCCCCCCGAATCAGAGGTAAATTGGAAAGACCTTGTGAGAATAGTTTTGCTGTCTTCTGGTGGAGTTCTGCTTTTTAACGGGACAGGGTGGGGGGCTTTTCCCTCTTCTGATTCTCAAGTCGAAATAGACGACGGCTGGGTTCTGTCTGCTACAGTCGAGGACGACCCCGGGGGGTATGCAAATGTAGTTACAGTTTCTGTACATGACGAGTGGGTACAGACGCAGGGGCTGTCCTCCACCTCAGGGGAGGAAGAGCTAGGGGGGCTTACCATCTCGTGGGAGGCCACGGGGGATCAGATGACTTTCCGGAAGGAAGAAGATTCGGAGTCAGGGATCGACCAGACGGAGCGGTGGGAGTACGACGATTATGGATATTGCACCAAGTACACTAAAATTGTCCTCTCTCCAGACAACGAAGACCCGAACAAGCAAGAGAGAGAAGAAACCGAAATCCTTTTTTCCGTCTCAAGCGACAACGTGTACAGCTACACGAAAAGAGTAGTCCTGTCTCGGTGGGATTGGTGGGTGGATGATCCTGAAGATGACGTCCTGCAATGGGGGTTGTCTCAAAAACGAATAGAGGAGACTAGCGGGAGCGTCAACTTGGCTGGTTATTCCGAGGTAACGACGACGATCCAAGAGGAAGAGAAAACAAAGTCCCCTCTACAGCGACCGATGGTTAATGTCTCAAAAACAAGGACTCGTGTCTATCGATCGGTGAAAGAGGGAGTCCTGCCAGACGAAAGAGTTGTTTCAGATCATTGGAAATGGGACTGGTACGTGGTCAATCGTGCCCAAGATATTGCGTGGCGGTGGGTTCCTGACGGAGGGGCTACTGTCGGGGGGGCATCCGTCGAACCGCTGATAAAAGCGCCTCCACAAAAGATACACTCGGTACACTTAGAGGCGACAGCAAAGGACAGTGAATCTATTAGCGCTCTTGGCGAAATTCGTAAAGAGATTTCAGTGGTAGGGATAGCGGACATGGAGACGTTGAAGCGATACGCTCGGGGGGAATTGGCGGAGTGTTCGCGGATCAGAAAGGCTCGGTTAGAAATTTCGATGGGGCAAGGGGCCCCAGACTATTCCACCTGCCCGGGGTACGAGGTTCATTGGCGTAACCGGAAGTGGTGGGTGTCTGCCGTAGAGGTAAGATTACCAGAGAACACTATGTTTGTTGAACTGGAAACAGAACCCCGGCTAGAAGAAACAAAAAAAGCCCTACTTGGAGTTCCTAAGGTAGCGGAGGCTGTTATTGATCTAATCAAAAAACATGGGCGGACTACGACTAACGTCGACAGGGGGAAGGTGGCAGGGCTTATCAGCCAAGGGAGATACCTGGTAGATCTAGGGGGCGGGAGAAAAGTTCGCGCCGAGCGGGGACTTGCTTCCGGACGCGATAATATCCCTGTTGGCGCTACCGTTTTGTTAGCTCGCCCGTCAGGAAGGGAGATCACTTGGACGATCTTAGAAAGACCTCAAGAGGCGGCGGTCAGTTTTGGCTCTGTGGAAAGGACCCCACGAGATCCCTCTCTAGAAGTGGAGCTAGGCCCGCTAAACATAACCCCGAGAGGCGACCCCCAGTGTTACCCCATGGTAGTTGATCTTGATTGGGAGGTCAAAAGGGGAGCCAGCAAGATCTTGGGGTATGTTCTTGTCGTCTCGGGGTTTAGGCTAGGGTATAACGTCCCCGATGACGCCATCGCCGAAGGGGAGAACCCCCCGCCAGTAGGAGACCCCGTCGAAATCCCAATAGAAAAAATAGATGATCCGAGCCACCCAGTACTGCGCGGGGTTGTATTGACCGGGGCTCATAAGGTCTTAGTCTCCCCCCTCGTGGATGGATGGGCTTTATCTACAGAAGTAGGGGGCTCTGCTGAACCAGAGGACCCCGGAGGAGGACTGATCGGCTAATGGCAACTATATCCCCTGTTATTTCAGCCAGAGGGCCCAATCTCCCCGAATGGAGAGACGCGCTTGCGTTTGGACAATCAGGCCCTCTCCCTATTGTGGCGACTGGAGGCCCTTTTAAACCATCAAAGTACTTGCCAAGAGACCCCGTGACTGTTCACGTGGGAATGACGAAAAAAAGCAACTTCCCGGAGGGCAAACTCTCTTTTTTGTCTTCTCTTTCTCGGGATGAAGAAGGGGAGATCGAGTGGGAGAGCAAAACCGTCTCTGCGAGCGCCGACTCTCTCTACTCCTCTTCTGCCTCGGTTTCTCTGATGGTAAGAGCCCATTGGGATAGGTGGGGGAGCGGAGTCTATCCCCCTTCTTTCTTCGCGGTTTTTTCTGGGACTTGGGGCGAGGAGTTCTTAGACACACCACAGTGTTGGGTAGTCATGTCTAGGTCGCATGACCTAGAGTTCGATCATAGAACCTATAGTAAAAGCACCTTTCATCCCAAGACATTTAGCTTTGTTTATGATAGCCACGACCTAGAGGAGCCCCTTTACATCAATACAGCCGCGCCTTGGCCCTTTTCCTCTCAACAGGGTAGAAGTTTCCGAACATTGTACCCCTTTGTGGAAGAACGGGACGGCATTCGATGGTGGAAGACGGGCAAGCTCAACAACGTCCTCCAGTCTGATTCGTGGAGTGTGTCGAAGGTACGATTAAAGATCCCTTGGGGGTCGTCCCTCCGTATTGGGGCGCTACAGATAGCTTGGGGAGGCGCGTTCGGTGGAACCTCTATCAAAATCGATGCCCAAATCCCAGAGCTTTGTCCATGGTGGTATTGGGACAAAGGAACATGGCAAATGAATTTTGCGGAATGGGCCCCCGGGGTTCAGTTCAACACTGCGGAGGAGTGTTGGTCTGCATGGGACAAAAGGCTAGACAAGGCAGAGTTCTCCGTGGATGCTAGTCAACTGCCGAGGTTAGTGGAGCTTTTGAACGAGAAGAGGGCGTCGTGGGGATACTTGCCAGTGACCTTAGAAGAGGTTTCGCAATGGGCGCCCGAGAAGATAGTTTCTACTGCCGCATGGTTTGGTGTTAAGTTCTCGGGGTTAAATTATGTGATTCCCGGCGAGTTCCGTATCAATGGAGTCCATAGAACTCTTTTCAGTGAAGAGGAAATGATAGGTCCGATGGCCTACGAGGGGAACGACCTCACTTTAATAATAGAGCGTCCGTCAACCAGTCGTTATCTTGTGGCGGGGCGTGATGTGGGATGGTTCGCCCCCTTTATGGAGACCACGTACTACTATCCTGTTTTACCGTACCTAGAGAATAAATTCTCTCCACACATGGCGATCTTTGAACTGGGAGGTCACAACTATGGAGTAAATATGCACATTCCAGAAGAGTCGTTACCCGTAGGGGCCACATATCCTCCTCAGGCCAAGATGTTTTTGGAGGGGACTACCTACGGAAGAGACCGGGACTGGGACCATGACCCTGCGGTAGAAAAAATGATCTGGGTTGGCCCGGTCAAGGCGGCTGATTTTGACGAGCTCAGAGCAGAGGCGGAGTCAGCACACGAAGAGAAGCTGAGATGATAGGAAAGGATTGTGTTCTTGCCATGCCTACATACAGAAACGACAAAGACTATCCCGTGTCATGGGGAGCAAAGCTTTGGGCACCTGGCGAAGAAAAGCCGGTGCCTTTTTTTATGCCTGCGGCCCTCGGGCTGGTTAAGACCTCAGATGATCCGGCCCCTGCCCCTCAGGTGCTGGTGAGTCAGGACGTTGACATAACTGGAGGCGTACCGGTGGACATCGTTATCCCCTCCCCGGTTGGAGACCTATACGACCTGTCAGTAATCGCCATCGCTGGAGTAGGAGCGGTCTCTATCATGGGCGGCGATCCTATCCCCTTGGACGAGCACGCCGACTATGTGGGGCGTATCCCTTGGGGGAGGGCTCCAAAGCTCACCCTGTCCAGTGCCCTCGGAGGTACTTTTAGGGTGCTGGCAGAGGAGGTAGAGTAATGCCTTTGAGACGCAAGGGAGGTGGGGGCGGCGGGGGGAGTAGCTACGTTCACCCTCTCACTCACCCAGCCACGATGATTGTGGAAGATGCAGACCATCGCTTCATAACAGACGATGAGCGGACGGCCTGGAGCAGTCAGGCCGGGGTTGATGTTGTCACTGTTACCGACGATGGGCTAATGAGCGCTACGGATAAGATCAAGCTGGATGGCATAGATATAGATGCCAACAAATACGTTCACCCTAGCGATCACCCAGCCACCATGATTACCGAGGATGCAGACCACCGGTTTGTGACTGACGACGAAAAGACGGCTTGGAACGCAAAAGCAGAGACCGACGTGGCGACCCTAACCGAGGACGGGCTGATGTCCTACGCCGACAAAGTCAAGATGGACGGCATAGAGGCAGAGGCCAATAAGTATGCCCATCCTGACCACTCAGGTGATGTTACCAGCACCGGAGATGGCGTGACGGTGATAGGGGATAACAAAGTCTCCAATGCCAAGTTGGCTGACATGGCGACGCAGACGGTCAAGGGTAGAGTAAGTGCTGGGGCTGGTGATCCAGAGGACCTGACCGTGATTCAGTTGGCGGGGATGATTCCCGTAGCCACTCAGGCAGGCAAAGGGCTCATGAGTGCAGAGGACAAGACTAAGCTGGACGCACTTGGCTCCGGCGGCTCCTCCGTCATGCTCACCCTGGTCCACACGACTATCCCGTCCAGTACGACGGCTACGGCCTATGAGGTATTGGCCACCGGACAGATCGTAGGGCGGTCGGACTGGTACATGCCTGAGCTATCGGTACTCCTGCGTCGCTCTGGATCTGGCCAAGTCAGGCTATCTCTATCCGACGGTACGACCACGATCACGGCGGAGACGTCGGTGTTTGCCGGTGTGGGCACGAACAAGCTGACGCTAGACACCTCGACGCTGATCGACGGCGTGGCCTGGGATCTGACCGTCGAGGCTCTGTCCACGACAGGAACGGTGACGGTAGACCGGCTCAAGATCATGGCCGATCCTGTTAATGAGTTTGCGCCCCCACTGGTGGGGTCTGGTACAGGCAACAGCACAAACTCGACCTCATGGGCAGAGCTCGGAACCTCGACGTTCCTGCCGACCTGGCTGGACGTGGACGGTCGTGGCGGGGTGATCCTGCTGGCCGATGTGGACCTGGGGACCGCTACAGGAGCCGATATCCGTATCACCATAGGCACAGAGAGCGTGACGCAGGCGGTCGCATTCAGCGGAGTGGTGGAGATACATTGTCCGTTTCCGTCAGTTCCCTCGGCGATCATGTCCGCAAAGATCGAGGGCAAGGTTACGGGTGGATCGGGAACGATAGCACTGTCCCATTGGCAGTTACACATCGAGAAGTAGGAGGACGAAAACATGAGCCAGATCACGGAGAACCAGACGGTAGTAGTGTCCAGCTCGGAGACGGTGGCTAATACAGCCGCCGCCACATTCTCTCAAGAGGTGGATTTCAGAGGGAGCATAGGCGGCGTGATCCAGATAGATTTTCAGTTTGCCACGGCACCCACAGCCGACAAAACGTTGGACCTGTACCTGTTGCCTGCATTGGCATCAGGCACGGATTATGACGTCTACTCGCAGGGGCGTAACGTCTTGCTGGGTAGCGTATCGGTCGAGGCGGTGACGACGGCGCAGAGGTTGTCTATCCTGGTCGATGCCGTAAATTGCCCCTACGGT